>CALFBL010000392.1 GCA_937951695.1 uncultured Granulosicoccaceae bacterium
TATTACATGTAATATAATCAACAGACTATTAAGTAATTGAATCACAAATTAAACTCTTCTTTTTTTAGGAGGCCTACAACCATTATGAGGTATAGGTGTAATGTCTTTAATTAAAGTAATTTCTATTCCAGTGGCTTGTAGCAAGGCCAGCAGGGGGGCGGACAATCCTCCGACGGTTCCGGCCAAAGCGGGCAGTCACGGTCTGTCATGCGCGGCGGTTCTGCGGCCTCAGTCTCTGATTAAAAACTGGTACCGCTTTTTCGCCAAGAACTTCTCGCCTCGGTAAACGCAGACCGGGCACAATGTTGATAGAAGCCACTTAAAGTACCACTGAGCCGCCCATGGATTTCGATACAGACAGCCCCGATGGCACCACGCTCTGCGAACGACGCCCACCGGAATACGTCATGACGCTGGATCGGCTTGGCTCACTGCACCAATGTCGATTAAGTTTTATGCGGCAATTAACGCGGAGAATGGCGCGTGAGAATTGGCGCTTTACCCGGCCTCATTTCAACCTAGATGAACACAGCACAGGCTACGCGGTTTACACCGCTAACTACCCGGGCGGGGAGGTTTCGTTGGTGGCCTTCGCCCATGATCTGCCCGACGAGCTGCGCTCCGATCGCGTCATTGCCGAGCAATGGGATGCCACTTTCTCACTGGTTATCGGTGTGCCTTCGATGGACGACATTGAACGCCTGCAACGTAACGTACCCAAGCAGGAAGCAGGACGCATTAGTGAAACCGAACTGACGCTCTCACGTGCGAATCGATCGGTACGCTTATGGAACACGGTAGTTGAGGCGCTGGCTAAGGGTGAACAACCAGAGGCCGATGCGTTACACGATGTGGGTTACCTGATGCGAACAACCGCCGTTTACGGTTCAGGAAAATTTGGTGCTGCAGATCGTGAACACGTGCGTGAGGAGCTGGATCCGGGCGGTGTATTTAAAGGACCGTTTGCGGCTGAAATGCTGAGCGTTTATTTAATCAGAACCTTTGTCCGCGATTTGGTCAACCATGCAGCGCACATAAAAGGCGGTTCGCGCTCCACAATGCTTGATCCCACTTTGGCGCAGAGTCTTGGAATTGGCAATTCAACCGGGCTGGGTATGGCGCCATTTCTGATAAATCATCCCGTACTGATCAACAACTGGATGATGGCCCGCGAGGAAGCCATTGCACGTGTGCGCTCCATCGAGCAGGTAAGCGCTAACGACATTAACGTGGTAATTGAATTATTACGTCGCACGCAACAGATGAACTCACACTGGACATCAGAACACGAAAAACAATTGGAAAAACTCAGCGACCTAACCCACGATCTTGACCAAGCACTTGATTACTTGATCACCAACGCCACCGATACGCCGTATTTCTGGAACAAGTTCATGCGGTGGGGACGGCACGGCTTAAGCATGGAAGGCCAGGAATGCATGGCCTCGTTAATGCTCGAACCCTACGGACATTTAATCGATGAGCTTAGCGATTGCATGGACGATCCGGTCAGCCACACATTGCGTGTGGACGGCACACAAACCATTGGAACGGTTAAGGCGCTCATCCAGTCGAGTTTTGGTTGGGCGCAATCGATCGACTGGAGCACTGAGAAATCCATTGCGCGATGTTGGTACGTGTCGGAAGAAAAACTCGAACCGCGGTTGGGCGAGCGGTTTGAAGAAACATTGGAACCCTATGAGCAACCGCTGGCACCCGCGCGCGACGCGATCGCCACTTATAACGATTTAGATCACTGGGATGACGACACCCGCATTGCCGATTTCCTGCTGACACACTCGGAACATCGTCGCAGCGTGCAGCGTGCTCAATGGCACAGCTTTGCGCCCTACAGTGAAATTCGTGACAACACGATTGATGCCGAGATGCTGCCAATCGATCTATTGCGCGCCAAGCTGGCCTTTTTCGGTGCCACCCAATTCGACCCAAGATCAGATCGTTGGGTACGGATTTGCCTGTACCCCGGTGCGCCCTATCCCGAAGCCCTTGGCGTCGATAATTGCGACCACTGGATCTACCCAACCCCGTCATGAACCCGTCTGTGAATGCGTCTATCAACGAAGCTGCGGCCCTGGCGAGAAAAGCCACCAAAGGTGCAGGCTACGATTGGTCGATGGCGGACGAGGCAGCATTTGCCACCGCCTGGCTATGCCGACAGGGCCTGGATGGGGCGACGATACTCGCGCAGCACCTCAGCTACGCCCATGAGCGCGATATCGCTACGCTTCGGTTGCGGTCGTTGCACCAACCGTGGCGGGCCAGTGAATCCGGTTTGTGCGCACTGTCCGCTGGAGCGACCTTGTCAGACTTAGCGCACGATACCGACACTCGACAAGGTGAGCTCGAGCAGCTCATTACACCGGCGTTGCTGCTACCGTTCATCGCCTACGCTATGGAACGCTTGCACCGAGGCGGCAGTGGCTCGATGATGCGTATGGGGCGCGCCGCGCTTCGGTACACCGGGTTCGAGGCGGAGCTCCGCAGCTACTCCGGCGCCACCTGGTTGCATCGCTGCTCACTCGCACAAGGCGCAAGCTCGATGAAGGCTAGTCAGCCCCCCATTTGTGCCGATGTACGCTATCGCATTGAGGCGCAAATGTCAGAACAGGCCGATGCAAGCGCCACTCCCCATGTCGCCCCCATCTCCAGGACACATCGAACCCACATTACAGCCGATGCCTGGGCCACACTGAATCAATTTGCGGCTCTAACCTACGCACCCGCCACCGATGCCTCGCGCCGCGGTGCCGGTGCTGGCACGACAGACAACGACTGACCTGATAGCATTATCGTCAATGTTTTCCGGCAAGGATGTCAAATGGTCGCTCGAACAGACACAAACGCTCGCGGCGCTTGGGCTGAAACACTGGCATCGCAGTGGCTGCGCTCACAAGGCCTTACGCTGCACACTACGAACTATCATCGGCGCCTCGGTGAAATTGATCTGATCTTTCGCGATGAGTCAGATGACACTTGGGTGTTTGTTGAAGTGAAGTACAGACAGCGCGATGCGCTGGTCACAGCCATCGACTCGATCACCACCCACAAGCAATGGCGCTTAAGACGAACTGCAGAATTGTTCTTGCAGCGCGTCAACGACACCACCAGTCCGGCTCGCATTGATGTTGTGACGATCAACCCCAGCGATCGCAAGCCTATTGCCAGATTTTGCGCTGATGGCCACCAACACGCTTGGGTGCAAGGCCATCACTTGATCTGGTTAAGAAACGCCATCAACTGAGCGTTCCTGCCGCTATTTAACAATCTTTAGATTGGGACGCTTGATATCAGCCGGAGGGCCAGACTTATCACCTGCACGACCTGGCGTAGGCTCTGGCGGGGTATCGTCC
>CALFBL010000393.1 GCA_937951695.1 uncultured Granulosicoccaceae bacterium
TGAAGCCGTATTCCTCTTTTGGTAAGCCCTCTGTAACGCTATCGAGCATCGGTTATCGTGAACAGCTACCCTTTCACCGAAACCAGCAACCGGCAACGCCGTTGTTTTCCGAGATTTATATGGTGGATACCGCACCCGCCACCGCCCAAGTGTGTCGTCTCGCGCATCATCGCAGTTTTGGCAAGTTTGCCACTAACGGCGGTTATCCCGCGTATTTTGGTGAACCTCACCCCTCACAAAGCCCGTCTGGCACCCGCATCGTGTTTGGTTCTGATTGGCAGGATTCAGGATCGGTTGACACCTATGTCATCGAGTTGCCCGGTTATCGCATTGGTAATTAACTAGCGGGCCCGCAGCGCATTCGATAATCACCAAATTGAGCACATTGAGGCAATAGATTTGTTTAAATTTCAACCAATCGCTTCGGTCTGACCTCTTGAGCATGCAGTGACAGGTAATTGGCGGGTTTAACGCCATTGACACAGTATGTATTACTGATCGATGATTGACGCTTCGAGAATCAGATTCAAGGCTTTAGTATCATGAGACGGACTTTAGCAGTTTGTTGGTTGCCGTTACTGGTGGCAACATCCACACAGGTCATGGCTGACAATGGCGCAGGTTGTGGTATTGGCCAGCAAATATTTGCTGGGCAGACCGGCTTGGCCCCTCACGCACTCGCGGCCACCACCAACAACGCACTGTCGTTTAATCAATTGTTTGGATTATCGTTCGATAGCCTTGGCTGTAATAGTGAGGCGGTGGTTACCACGGCATTCCAGCGCAATCTGTTTGTCGCTGGAAATTTTGACAACATTGCGCGCGATGCCGCACAAGGCGGCGGTGAACACCTGCAGTCATTGGCTTATCTCATGAACATGAGCGGTGAAGACGCTGAGCGCTTCTACCAATTTACCCAACAACAATACGATACCTTGTTCGGCCAGCCCGTTGATGATCATGAAGCATGGTTAAATCAACTAGACGCCGCCTTGGAAACCGATTCCACCCTGTCGCAGTATGCGATGACTCGCGCTTAATCGAAACCGGAGACTAAAAAAGATGAAAAAATTGGCTCTTATTGGTGGCGCAGCGCTACTGACGTTTGGTTCATTGGCTTATTCAGCCGAAGAAAGCTCGGGCTGTGGCGTGGGTTCCGAGATTCTGGCTGGTAGAGATACCAAAGGCGCAAATATCGCTGCGGCGATATTAAACACTGTCTTTCTTAACACGGTGTTCATGACAACCGGTGGCGGAATTCTGGGCTGCGATCCAACGCAGACCGTACAACGAGACGAATTGACCCAGATATTCGTGGCGCAGAATATGGACCAGCTCACTACCGACACGGCGAAAGGTAGCGGTGATCATTTGATGGTGCTAGCGGTATTGTTGGGCGTGCCGGACAGCGACGTGCCGCGTTTCACGATGTTGGCGCAAAATGAATTCGATAATCTGTTTCTGGACGGAAACAACGCTGCGAGCGTGATTCAATCCCTGCAGGTTGCCATGGCAAACGATCAAAAACTATCCCAGTACGCGATGAACTAGCATCGCTTGAATTGAGCAACACTCGCGCTCTCTAGAAAACTTTCTGCGTGAGCTACTCGCGTAAAGAAAAAAGCAGCGCCCGCGCGCTGGCTTGGTTGTGTCTACTGACAGGTGCGGTGATCGGCTCGCTGTACCCGTTGGTCCCGTGGGCCCATGCAACCGCACCTTCAGCTGACCCACGAGTTAATACACGATTGGGTATCGCAGGCGACTCGGGCAACGGAAATCGTTCACACTGGCTCAAGGCCTTGAGCTCAAGGGACTATGACGCGGCTGTGCAAGTCGCACAGGCCGCCGCATTGACCGCAGAGCGCTCCGCGCTGTCGAATTTAATTGAGCAGGCCGACGATCTGCAACTGCATAAGGCACCCATGTGGCATGCGTTGTTGCACTATCGATCGACCTTAGGCGGCGTGAAGAGCTTGGTCGACTCGCCCTGGTTCTTTCAAAGTGAACGCGGCAAAACCGATGCTCGGGCCGAGTTGCATGCGACACTCGCAGCCTTTTTTACACCGGTTGCTCGAGCGCCACTTCGACTAAGCGCGTATTGTCGATTTGTCGCAAGGCGCGACTGGTTGGCCTCACAGCTGAGCGATACGTTTGATTTGATTCCTGTACAAACCTGCCCTGAATTCGAGCAATACAAGCGTTACTTGAACGCTGACACGCTCACCCTGGTGTTCCCCACCTCTCACCCGAACAGCCCCGCGTCAGCGTTTGGTCACACACTGCTTCGAGTCGATCAAGCCGCTCAATCTCAAGATGAGAAGCTGCTGAATATGTCGATCAATTTCGCAGCGGAAGTGCCGCCTGGGGTATCGCCCATCGCATACACCTTTGGTGGTCTTAGCGGTCGTTTTCCCGGCACCTTCCGCTTGTTGCCCTATCACATCAAATTGCGTGAATATCGCCAGATAGATAATCGGGATACGTGGGAATACGCGTTAAAGCTCGAGCCCGCCCAAGTAGACTTGATCCTCAGACACACCTATGAGCTATTAATTGCTGAATTCGATTATTTCTTCTTTAGCGAAAATTGTTCTTTCCATTTGCTCGGTTTACTCGACGTCGCCTTTGCATCCAATCCGATGGCGCAGCAATTCTCGCTCTGGACTATTCCGGTGGACACCATCAAGGTGTTGCAGACGCGGGAGTTAATTGAGAGTGAAACCTTTGTACCGTCTGCGGTGCGCACACTCAGACAACGTGAAGCGAATTTGACCGAGGCGGAACAACGACTGGCGTTGAAAACCGTCAGTAGAGGCCTTGATGAAGTCTCGCAAGACATTGATGCCTTGCAACCTGAACGCGCAGCCGAGGTGTTGGACACGGTGGGAGACTACAACCGTTACGTGAGATTGAAAGGCGAAAACTCGGCCTCGGGACTCGACGCCGTAGAACGAGCAGTGTTGTGCCGTAGGTGCGGACGGCCTCGCCGGCGTCCCACTCGAAGAACTCACATCCTCGGATGACTTCCAGCTGGGCTTGGCGGAAGGGCTTACCGTGTTCAAGGGTGATCGCGTGGGCGATCTCGTCCTGGCGTTCCCGCATCAGCGCCGACGCGGCCCGGATCAGGTCGGCACGATCTCTTGGTGGTGTTCGGCTCCACACCGCAAAGCCGGCGGCCGCTGCTTCGAGCGCGTCGCCGAGGTCTTTGGTGCTGGCCACCGGAACCCGACCGATCTCGTGCTCGGTCGATGGGTTGACGATCGGGAGGCTGTCGTCGCTCGATCTCCATGAACCGTTGATGTAGAGCTGTACTTCTGGATAGTTCGTCATTCGACTGCTCCTGCGGGGTGGGTGGTTCGGCGGCGGTTGGTCATGCCGGTCAAAACGCGGTCCTGATCGCCCAAAGGTC
>CALFBL010000394.1 GCA_937951695.1 uncultured Granulosicoccaceae bacterium
GGGAACATCCCGCGGTTCAGCGAAGAGGTGCTGACGATACCGGTGAGCATTTCCGCCTTGGGCGTGATGCGACAGTTGTTGGCGCTAACCAATAGCGGTGAAGGCGCGGACGGCGCATTCAATCGCCCCATTGCATACCGACTCACCGGTAAACTCGGGGCCGCGCAGGGAAATTTTGGAGCAACCCGCTTTACCGACCAAGGCGACTTGGATTTGTTTTCGGATACGAAAAGCGTTGAGTAGCCCTTCTGCAATACCACCAGGATCAAGACCACGCTTTACACAAACAGGGCGATCCACTTCTAGACGCATTTAAACTGCGCTAGATGGTGTGAGCGGCTTCTATCTGAGTAACGGAGGCTTCAGCGTTCAACAGTCATGGCAATACCCATACCGCCACCAATACACAGCGTGGCCAAGCCTTTTTTGGCGTCACGGTTTTTCATCGCATACAACAGTGTGGTCAGCACGCGAGCGCCCGATGCACCGATGGGATGTCCCAGAGCAATCGCCCCACCGTTGACGTTAACGATGTCTGCACTCCAGCCCATCTCCTTATTTACCGCACAGGCTTGAGCGGCGAACGCCTCGTTGGCCTCGACCAGCTCCAGATCACTGACTTCCCAACCGGCTTTCTCAAGCGCTGCACGACTGGCGGGTATGGGACCTGTACCCATCACCGACGGATCCACTCCTTTCGTCGCCCATGACTTAATCACGGCCAGTGGCTCAATGGATCGAGCCTTGGCCCTCTCTAGCGACATCAACACCAGCGCAGCAGCACCATCGTTAAGTCCTGACGCGTTGCCTGCAGTGACTGAGCCTTCCTGCTCAAACGCCGGACGAAGTCCTGCGAGTTTTTCAACAGTAGTGCCGTGTTTTGGGTATTCATCACTGTCGACTACGGTGTCACCCCGTCGCGTGGTGATGGTGACGGGAACGATCTCGTCTTTAAACCGGCCACCGTTTTGCGCAGCTTCCGCTTTGCCTTGGGAATCAGCCGCGAACTGATCCTGCACGTCCCGGGTTACCTGCCATTGGCTAGCGACGTTCTCAGCGGTGGTGCCCATGTGATAGTCGTTGAACGCATCCCATAGCCCATCAACGATCATCGTATCAGTCAATTCCAGTGACCCCATCTTTTTACCCTGGCGCATTTGCGCCGAATGCGCTGATTGACTCATGGACTCTTGACCACCAGCAACCACAATATCGACGTCGTCACAGGCAATGGCTTGAGCTGCAATGGCAACCGCTCGAAGGCCCGAACCACACACTTGATTGATAGTGATGGCGGTGCAACTGTTCGGAATGCCAGCGTTGATCGCGGCCTGCCGAGCGGTGTTCTGGCCACACCCAGCCGTCAACACATGCCCCATGATGACCTCGCTGACATCACTGGTGTCTACTGAGGCTCTCTTCAACGCTTCCTTGATAGCGATCGTACCCAATTGACTTGCCGACAAAGCGGATAATGCACCGCCAAAACTACCAATTGGAGTGCGTGCTGCTGCAACTATTGCCACGTCTTTCATGTACTGCCCTCAGGTTTGAATGATGCCGGATGAAGCGATCAGGTATTCACCTCCGCAAAACCTTCACACTATCGCCCGGGGGGCCTCTATGCGCCCGCCGGTAATCAACATAGCGAATCGGGGTGATATCTTCAGTGCTATCTTAACGATCATGATCGCTATGCCCATCGCCACAAACGGCCCTGCCAGAAACCAAACGATAAACAGACTCGATTCAGCCCCGCCGAACAGGGGTTGCCAAAGACTAAAAAAGACAATCGTAAGCATCAGGAAATGACTGCAGAATGCCACAAACAAGTACGGTGAGAAGCGCGTGACCTGAACACTGCACCAACCCCCCAACAAAACGGACGTCAGAGTCCAGATTGTTAAAGAACTAAACAGGCGGCTCAGCGGGTAAAGCACCACCTCGTTAAATTCTAATCCTCGCTGTGCAAACACGTCAACCAATCCGGCAGCCGCACCGCCTTTCACCAGCACAACAGCGCCGGCTGAACACACAGACAGTATAAGGAAAACCGGAAGGTAACGATCCAGAGCGCTCAGTTCGACATTGCGTAGCGCTAAAAACATACCGATCGAAAATGCGAAGATAACCAGTGTTCGCAGTATGATCACCCCGTTCTGGTCATATCCCAGCACGTACACAAAACCAAGACCCAGCAGCAGTAACCACCGAAACCGCTTTATTGCTAACAGAAGCACCGGCGATAACAACACACACACGAAAAGATCACGCAAAAAACTCAAATGCGTTGTCGGGCCTGACGGAATCTCCGTCAGAAAAAATACGACATTTAGTTTATCGAGCAACGTCATGGCATCAGAGACAAACGTTGGGCGGCTATAGGATACTAACCAATAGACCAAGTAGGTTACAGCCCCCCAGAAGACCATAGGCACGAAGATAGAAATGAAACGACGTTGGTAGAGTACTTTGAAGCTGCCGCGACTGCGTATCAAAGAAATTGCAGCGAGGTATCCGGATACAACGCTGAGCAACGCCGCGCTGGCACGTCCCGAGCCCTCCACGATAAAACGTTCCAGCAGAAAACCCATGCTCGCGGTATCCATCGAATACACCGGGCTGGCATTAATTCCGTCAGGCACATGGACGAAGATCATTCCTAGCACACATAGCATGCGCGTCATAGAAATACGATCTTTCGTAGCAGGGGATAATTGCGGTACCAAAACCTCCATTGATTAACAGCGAATTCCACGACAGATCATATAGTATAGTACCCGAATGCGATCGAGCTGTAGAAGCAACGGCTTTTCGCCCCGGCTCACAGCATTCATTGCACGGCTTTTGACGCTCGGATTGAGACGTATTCGACAAATATGCGCGGCTCACCCGAAGCGCCAAAAAATAGACTTACCCCCCTGCACTTGATTCTGTGGACTTTGTCATACGAACTCTCAGTACAATCGTTTCAGCTTAACGGTTTAAGCCGCGTGACTCTTAGCAGCTTTGTCACCGACAATACGATGATGGAGCAACACAATCAGGTAGCCCACAACAAACCCGAATACACCAGCGAACAAAGCATTTATACTCCACTCAAGCGCAGCGCTAGCAGCGTTTACTAAGCTACCCAGCGTACTGGCGATGCTGTGAAACAGATGCGGTAGCCAGCCCAGTCCGAACACTTCCATCCCGTGCAAAATGATCCCGCCCCCTACCCAGAGCATGGCAGCGGTACCGATGATGGATAAAGCGGCCAACAAAACCGGCATGGCTCGTACCAGAGAATTGCCAAAGCCTTTCACTAAGCCTTGACCACTTTTTGCCAAATGCAATCCTATATCGTCCATTTTAACGATTACCGCAACAACTCCATAGACGGTTGCGGTAATGGCAACACCCACCAACAGCAGAACAACGCCTTGGGTGAAAATGTTGCTCTCGCTGATCTCACCAAGCGCTATGGCCATGATTTCTGCCGACAGGATCAAATCGGTACGAACCGCGCCGGCCACTTTTTTATCCTCCAGCGCCTTCGGGTCTTCATACGGTATTTGCGTGGGCAGTTCATCACTGGCTGCATCCTTACTGGAGAAGAACTTCTCCAACACTTTTTCAGCGCCTTCGAAACACAAATAGGCGCCGCCGAGCATCAGCACAGGTGTGATCAGGAAAGGCAGAAACGCGCTGAGTAGCAGGGCCAGCGGCAGCAGAATCACAATCTTGTTAAACAGTGAACCCTTGGCAATGCGCCAAATGATAGGCAGTTCGCGCGCTGGTGAAAGTCCGGTTACGTAAGCCGGTGTTACCGCTGCATCGTCTATCACCACACCCGCGGATTTGGATCCGGCTCGCATGGCTGCCACGCCAATATCATCCAACGATGCGGTGGCCAACTTGGCTATCGCCGCCACATCATCAAGCAATGCAAAAAGTCCGCTAGCCATGGTTAAAACGTGTCCTTGCAACCGCGTCAGTAAAGCTGACAGGCATTGCCGCCAGCTGAGTATGCGTCACCGCGTATGTCCGAATCTGAATGGTACCAGACAGACAAAGTGCGCGGAAAAAAGCCAAGACCGCAAAACATCGATAACGAACTTAGGCAGCGCCATAAAATAAAGGGCCACCCTCGCAAGAGAGGTGGCCCCTATCGAGCAACGTACAACGAAAAAGTTACGCCGCTAGATCAAACCGATCAGCGTTCATCACTTTCGTCCAAGCCGCAACAAAATCACGAACAAACTTATCCTTGTTATCTTCTTGCGCATACACTTCGGCATAGGCTCTAAGGATCGAGTTGGAACCGAACACGAGGTCCGCGCTGGTGGCGGTGAACTTTACCGCACCACTGTTACGATCCCGGATCTCGAAGGTGCCGTCTTTCTCGACCGGATGCCAGCTATTGGACATATCCGTGAGATGGACGAAGAAGTCATTGGTGAGTTGACCAACACGGTCGGTAAACACCCCATGCTTCGAGCCACCGTGGTTAACACCCAGCACTCGCAGACCGCCCAGCAAGACCGTCAACTCTGCACCGGTGATACCTAGTAGCTGCGCCTTGTCAAGCATCAACTCCTCAGGGCCTACCGCATACTTCGCTTTCTCATAATTGCGGAACCCATCGGCAATCGGCTCAAGCACCGAGAAACTCTCAGCGTCGGTCATCTCATCAGTCGCGTCCCCACGACCTGGAGCAAACGGTAATGGCATCTGGCTACCCGCGGCCTTGATGGCTTGCTCGATTCCAACGTTACCCGCCAGCACAATCACATCCGCAATCGAGGCACCAGAATCGGCAGCGATCGGCTCTAGTGCTGCCAACACCTGTGCCAGACGCTGAGGCTCATTGGCCTCCCAATCTTTCTGAGGAGCCAACCGGATTCGGGCACCGTTAGCACCTCCGCGCTTATCCGAACCGCGGAACGTACGCGCGCTGTCCCAAGCAGTGGCGATCATGTCAGCAGACGACAAACCACTGGCAGCGATCTTGGCTTTGACAGCCTCCACGTCGTAATTGGTAGAACCTGCAGGTACTGGATCTTGCCAAATAAGATCTTCATCCGGCACATAAGGCCCGAGATAATTAACACGCGGACCCATATCACGATGGGTCAGCTTGAACCAGGCGCGTGCAAAGGTATCCGAAAAATAGTCGGGGTCGGCGATAAAACGTTGGCAGATTTCGTTGTAGATCGGATCGACTTTCATCGCCATATCGGCGTCAGTCATCATCGGGTTAACGCGTTTGGTAGGATCGGTAGCGTCGACCGGCTTCTTATCATCGGGCATATTCGTCGGCCCCCACTGATGAGCACCGGCAGGACTTTTGGTTAACGCCCAATCATAGTTGAAGAGATAGTCGAAGTAACCCATGTCCCATTGGGTCGGGTTATAAGTCCATGCGCCTTCAATACCGGACGTGAAAGCATTGGTCGCTTTTTTGTCATGGCCGGGGTTCGCCCAACCGAGACCTTGGGCTGCAACACCTTCCGCCTCAGGCTCAACACCGATGTTGGCGTGATCGCCCCCACCGTGCGCTTTACCCACCGTGTGCCCACCACAGGTCAACGCTGCTGTCTCTTCATCGTTCATAGCCATGCGAGCAAAGGTTTCGCGTATGTGCAACGCTGTGCGAGCAGGATCAGGAACACCGTTCACCCCTTCGGGGTTGACGTAGATGAGACCCATATGAACCGATGCCAACGGGTTATACATTGTCCCAGGCTTATCAAGATCTTCATAGCGATTGGCGCTGTCAGCCAGCCACTCATCCTCTGCGCCCCAATTGATGTCTTTTTCCGGTCCCCAAATATCTTCGCGACCAAATCCAAAACCAAACGTTTTTAGGCCCATGTCTTCGTACGCAACGGTGCCCGATAGAATGATCAAATCAGCCCAGGACACGGCGTTGCCGTATTTCTGTTTAACCGGCCACAACAGGCGGCGAGCTTTATCCAGACTGGCGTTATCGGGCCATGAGTTTAGCGGTGCGAAACGGATGTTGCCGGCGCCTGCACCGCCGCGACCATCACCCATTCGATAAGAACCGGCTGAGTGCCAGGCAAGACGAATCATCAAACCGCCGTAGTGACCCCAGTCCGCTGGCCACCAATCTTGGCTGTCGGTCAGCAAGGCTTTTACATCGGCCTTTACTGCATGGTGATCCAAAGCCTTAACCGCTTCACGGTGGTTGTAATCCATGTCCATCGGGTTGGTGCGCGCACCGTGCTGATGCAAAATATCCAGATTCAGCGCGTTTGGCCACCATTTGGTTACCGGCTTCTCTGTTGAGGTGTTACTGCCGTGGGCGAAAGGACACCCGCCTCCGATATCACCGTCCATATTGTTCTCCTGTATACATGTCAGTGTGTGGGTTAGAAAGTATTTGCGATACTACAACTTCATACAACAAACAAGGGTGTGCTATCCGCTCTGACGACAGCTCGGACAAACCCCCCAATAGATCACCTCTGCTTCGTCTATCACGAAACCGTGGTTCTCTTGCGGGATGAGGCAAGGCGCCTCACCCACCGCGCAATCAATGTCGGTAACGCTGCCGCAAGAGCGACAAGCGAGATGGTGGTGGTTATCAACGCGATGCTCGTATCGGGCGGCAGAACCTGCGGGCTGAATTCGCCTTAGAATTCCGATCTCGGCCATAGCGTTTAGTGCGTCGTATACCGCCTGACGAGAAATCGCGCCCAGCTTTTCTCTAACGTTAAGCGCTATCTCATCAGCGATCGCGTGCGGAGTTCTTTGTACCGCATGGTAGACCGCAACTCGCTGTGCAGTCACCTGCATGCCCGCTGCTCTCAGAATATCTGAGATGTCTGATGCGTTCTGGGTTGACCGTGTTTCGCTCATGGGATCATGCTAAGGCTAATTCTGGATATAATCAAGAATTTTATTTTTTACATTAAGATGAAAGTGTTGTCTCATTGACCTACGCTCGGAGCGCATGCGCCGCACCACGAAACTTAAGAATCACACTCAGGATTTTCAACGGATGCATCACCTTCCAATTGCTTCTGGACGCGGCGCCGAAAAACAGCAATCTCCTTTCCCGTTTGCTTGTCTCCTGTGGACTCTACCGCTTGCAGGCCTTGGTCGAAGGCGATGATGGCGTCGACCAGTCGACCTGCCGCGGCTAGCGATCGCCCCAACATCTTCCAAGCTGCCGAGTAGTCCGGTTTCATCTCAACCGCTTTTTGTAGATGCTCAACCGCCCGCACCATGTCGCCCTCTTTAAAGTATGCGCTGCCCAGCGTCATTCGTAACATCTCGCTGTCTTGGCCACGCTCCAGCATCGCTTTGAAGCTATTAATTTGGCTCATCAGGGCTTCCCGTCTTCTTAATTAAAGATCCAGCTTACTTAGCATTCTCGTCTCAGTCACAAAGTGAAATAGTCTGCGTTTCTTTCTGGTGCCATATATTTTCTCCCGAGTCATTAATTATTTGTAAAATGACGGGCGAGCGGATAAGGGTTACAACCGTCTGGTACTCTCTTAAATGTTTCTGTGTAGCTTTAATATTTCTGTGTAGCTTTAATTTACGATTAACTTCCGTCATCAAACAGGACAGACTGCCATGACCATCACTGTTGGACAAGACACCGCCAAGACGCGCAAGACCCTTACAGTGGGTGGTACGTCAATTGATTATTATTCAATCTCCGCTGCCACGGCCGCAGGGTTGGGGGATTTCAGCAAATTACCCGCCTCTTTGAAGGTGGTGCTGGAGAACATGCTGCGCTTTGAAGATGGCAACACCGTTTCGGTGGATGATATCAAGGCGTTTGCTGAATGGGCCGACAAAGGCGGTCAGAACCCTCGCGAGATCGCCTACCGCCCAGCCCGCGTGTTGATGCAGGACTTCACCGGTGTACCTGCCGTGGTCGATCTTGCCGCTATGCGAGACGGCATCGTCGCCCTCGGAGGCGATGCTCAGCAGATCAACCCGCTAAACCCCGTCGATCTGGTCATTGACCACTCGGTCACCATCGACGAATTCGGCAACCCGCGCGCCTTTCAGATGAACGTAGAGCGCGAGTACGAACGCAACATGGAGCGCTACACCTTTCTTAAGTGGGGTCAGTCCGCGTTCTCAAACTTCCGCGTTGTCCCCCCCGGCACCGGCATTTGCCACCAGGTAAACCTTGAATACCTCAGCCAGACCGTTTGGACCGATCAAGACCAGAACGGTGTGGAAGTAGCCTACCCCGACACCCTCGTCGGCACAGACAGCCACACCACCATGGTTAATGGCGCGGCAGTGCTCGGTTGGGGCGTTGGCGGGATTGAGGCGGAAGCCTCAATGCTGGGCCAGCCCATCTCCATGCTCATCCCAGAAGTGGTCGGCTTCAAACTCACCGGCAAGATGATGGAAGGTACTACCGGAACCGACCTGGTGTTGAAAGTCGTCGAAATGCTGCGAGCTCACGGGGTGGTCTCCAAATTTGTTGAGTTCTACGGCGAAGGGCTCGACCACCTGCCCTTGGCAGATCGTGCCACCATCGCGAACATGGCGCCCGAATACGGCGCCACCTGTGGCTTCTTCCCGATCGACGACGAAACCCTGCGTTATTTGGAAAACACCGGGCGCGCCAAGGAACGTGTCGCTCTCGTCAAGGCCTACGCGCAGGAAAACGGCATGTGGCGCGGTGCGGATTACGAGCCCATCTATTCTTCCACGCTGAACCTGGACATGGGCACCATCGTTCCGGCGATATCTGGCCCCAAGCGCCCGCAGGACTTTGTCGCCCTAACCAACGCAAAAACAGCGTTTGCCGGCGAAATGAAGAACGCGTTTGATCGGCCTTTGGGTAAAAAGGTGAAAGTCGAGGGCGAAGACTATGAGCTGGAATCCGGCCACGTTGTTATCGCCTCCATTACTTCCTGCACCAACACCTCTAACCCCTACGTCATGATCGGTGCAGGCCTTGTAGCACAGAAAGCCGCCGCACTGGGGCTGAGCAGCAAGCCTTGGGTGAAAACCTCTCTCGCTCCTGGCTCGCAAGTGGTGACCGCGTATCTAGAGGCAGCTGGCTTGCAAGCAGAACTGGATAAAGTCGGCTTCAACCTTGTCGGCTACGGCTGCACGACGTGCATCGGAAACTCTGGCCCACTCCAACCCGAGATTAGCAAAGCCATTGCCGACGGCGACCTTGTTGCCACCTCAGTGCTCTCGGGCAATCGTAATTTTGAAGGTCGCATCTCACCGGATGTACGCGCCAACTATCTTGCGTCTCCTCCGCTGGTTGTCGCGTACGCGCTGGCCGGTACCATGAACATCAATCTGGCTAGCGACCCGATTGCGCAAACCCCGGATGGCAAGGAGGTCTATCTGAAAGACATCTGGCCTTCAACGCAGGAGATTGCAGAACTCGTTGAAGCGACGGTAACACGTGAGGCGTTCCAGTCCAAGTACGCCGAAGTCTTTACAGGCGATGAAAAATGGCAAAGCGTCGAGACAACCAAGTCCGCCACCTACGATTGGCCTGCGCAATCGACCTACATACAGAACCCTCCTTACTTCCAAGGTATGTCAAAAGATCCGGGCACCATCAGTAACATTGAAGAGGCAAAAGTGCTGGCTATACTCGGCGACATGATCACCACCGATCACATCAGTCCGGCCGGCTCCTTCAAGGAATCAGCTCCCGCCGGTGAATACCTGCGCGATCGTCAGGTACCCGTGCGTGATTTCAACTCCTACGGCTCACGCCGTGGCAACCACGAAGTCATGATGCGCGGCACCTTTGCCAACATCCGTATTAAAAACGAAATGCTCGACAACGTTGAAGGTGGCTACACCAAAGGGCCCAACGGCGAACAAACCTCGATCTATGACGCCGCTATGGCCTACATGAAAGCCGGCACACCCACCGTGATCTTCGGTGGTGAGCAATACGGTGCAGGCTCTTCACGTGACTGGGCGGCCAAAGGCACAAACCTGTTAGGCGTTAAAGCGGTAATTGCCGAGAGCTTTGAGCGTATCCATCGCTCCAACCTGGTGGGCATGGGCGTTGTACCGTTTGAATTCACCGGCGGTGACACGCGAGAGTCTCTTGGCTTGACTGGCGAAGAAACAGTCACCATCACAGGCCTTGACAGCGTCAAGCCTTCACAAGAGCTGCCATGCAAAATTGTGATGGCCGATGGCACGGTTAGAGAGATAACGCTAAAGTGCCGAATTGATACGGCCATTGAGATCGAATACGTCGAACATGGCGGGGTACTGCACTATGTACTGCGTAACCTTGCCAAGGCAGCTTAATTGCCGACAAATCACATCTTTTCCGACGAATCATATCTTGATCGCTGGTAGTTCTAGACAGTAGCACTGACATACGCCGCTGAACCGGCGGCGTATGTCTAATTCACGGTAATACTCGCCTTCGCGCTATCGATAGACCTTACCCCGGACGACCTAATCAGAGCCCTTAAACAAAGCCCTTAAACCATTGCAAAAATCCGCGCAGGCCCGCCGGTGCCTCCACGATGCTTTGGTGCACCGATAACCAGTGTGGCGCCAGCTGCAGGCACACGATCAAGATTAGCCAAATTTTCAATACCGAAGCGCCCCGCAGGCAACCACGTATAGTGGGTGGCAAAGTCGGTAGATATTCCGTGATCGAGCGACAGCGTGTCCGAAGCGATGGACTGAGCGCCGGTTTCAAGCAGCATTTGGGCCGCTTCTACATGAAAGCCCGGGTAGTGCTGCGCTTCGCCATCAAAACCGCGGTACGCGTCGGTATTTACCTTGGGGCCCCAGCCTGAATGCATGGCAACGCAAGCACCATCTGGGATGTCGCCATGCGCATCGATCCAGACTTGCAAATCGTCCGGTGTAACCCGTGTGTCAACGTCATCAACTGCACGAGCGGCAATGTCGATTACACACAACGGGGCCACCAGTGACGAGACGGGTATCTCATCTACCGATGTGCCATCGGCCGAGAAGTGTAGTGGTGCATCAATGTGAGTGCCGGTATGCTCATTGACCGTAAGCCGTTGCAGATTAAAACCGTTGTCTTTAAAGTTAAACACCTGCTCGCGCGAAATTCCACTTTCCCCAAAATAGGTGGGAAAGTCTTCGTCATACGTGTGGGTCATATCCTCAACCATTTCAAAGCGGCCTTGCGCCATGGCGAAGGTTCCAACGCTGGATGTGCCCACGGCGGCTACTGCCGCACCGGCAACGCCAGCCTTGAAGAGCTTCCGCCGCGACAGCATTTTGTTTTTCACCGCGTTCATGACGCATATATCGCACATAGTATTCACTCCTTTTAAGGTCAGTTCAATGCCGTACTGGTTGCCAGCGATATCCGAATAAACAACATTCGCAACACCGATACAGAACCGTTTTACACCACTTAAATTTCCGAATCAACAGCTTCGTAAAAACTAACAGACGACCAGTACGGTACCCTCTTTATGGAAAATTTCTTAAAGCTTACATCTGGCGGATAGAAGAAACGTGAGTAAGTACAAAACCGATCGTCATGGGTGGTCCGAGCTTTTACCGGCTCGGAGCATGAACAACTCACTAAACGGTGACCATAGAACTCTCTGGCTAGTGGTCGGTGCTGGGTTGACTGGACTTTTCGCGGCACAAAGATTAGCTGCGCTCAACCCCAACGAAAACGTTGTCTTAGTTGAAGCGCGCGAAGTTGGCCAAGGAGCTTCGGGGCGAAATTCCGGATTTGCGGTACAGCACAGCCATTTTCCCGGTGCGTTCGACGAGGGCTTAATCAACGAATACCAAAGAGTTAACCGAATTAATCAAACCGGGCTGTCATTACTGCGCGCAGCTGTGGCCACCCATGCCATTCAATGCTCATGGCATGACGACGGATTCCATCACGCGGCGGCAGATAATATGGCCTTGCGAGAATGTGAACACTTTCATGACTATCTCCAAAGGTTGGACATAACGCATACCGCTCTCGACCGAGACGCATTAGCAGAGCGGCTAGGCAGCTCGGTTTACTCACGCGGGTTTCATGTGCATGACGGGGTGTTGCTGCACCCGGCGGCTTTGGTGCGCGGACTGGCCGCTAATCTTTCCTCCAATATCACCCTGTTTGAATCCAGCCCAGTATTGAAGATAACCTACGGGAAACAGATAACAGCGAAGTTTCCTTCCGGAAGTATCGTCGCTGATAAAGTGATTTTAGCGACCAACTACGAAACCCCTGCGCTCGGCTTTTTAAACCGCCAAATAATGGGAAGCACACTATCCGGCAGTTTTACACGGGAGTTAACGACACAAGAAATAGATAGCCTGGGGTGCAAACGCCAGTGGGGCGTTCTGTCACTGCACTCAGGTGGAGCAACCGTGCGATTAACCGAGGAGGGTCGAATTTGCTTACGCAATACCGCTGAGTACCGTGGGGCTAGATTATTATCCGATCAACAGCTGCAAGCACGTCAGACCATTCACAGAAAGTCGTTTGATAGACGGTTCCCACAATTGCGACACGTCCCCTTTGAATACTCCTGGTCTGGGGTCGAAGGGATAAGCCGCAATGGGACGAATTTTTTCGGGCAACTAAGAAATAATGTATTTATGGCCGGTGGCTACAACGGCTCAGGGGTCAGCCGCGGAGTGGCGTTTGGCTCAGCGCTGGCCGAATACGCCGCCGGCGGACAATCCGAATTAATCACCGATTGCCTGATTTCAAAACCGGCCACTTGGTTGCCGCCCCGACCCTTATTGGATATGGGGGCGGCGTATACTGTGCGCTCCCGGTTCAAAGGCGTGGGTCAAGATCGGTGAAATCGCCCCGAATCAGAAACTGTCTGTGTTTGTCTAGAAGCTGAACCCTGCGGTGAAAACACCAGTCACTTCTTCATCACTCACCGCCACAACCCCAGACACTGCAAATCCTCGGTCCAGAGCGGTCAGCGAGACACCAACGCCACCTGAGGTATGGATATCACTTGAGTCTTCCACGAGGTTTTCAGTGGTATCGATATCGTCAGAGAAGACTCGCCCACCATCGGCAAATAAAACCAAACCGTATTCAGCCTCCGACACGTACGCGGTTGCCCTGCCAATGTGGTATCTGAGCTCCACGTTGGCAAATACTGATGAGTCCCCCGCGAAACGGTTTTCATGAAAACCACGCACCGTCGTATCGCCACCGATAAATGCCGATTCCTGGAACGGAAAATCCCCTGACACATTCTCACCGCCGACTCGCAGCGCTAAGATGGCTTTGGATGTCACCCGGACAAACGCAGACGCTTCACCTTCGACGGACCCAAACGTACTGTCCGCATCCAGAACTTCTGGAGACACGTTCGCCTGCACGCGAAAACGAAATCCCGTGTTATTGAACGTGGTGCGATCGCGAGTGTCAAAATCGAGACCTGCAAAAATATTGACGTAGGCGAAGTCACCGACTCCAAGCGGCTCTGTTGCGTTGAGCACCGTATCGTCGTTGTTGGTCGAGGTGTAGTTCACCCCCACCCCTGAGAAGAGATTGAGTTGCGGCGTAGCCAAATAACTTAGCCGGGGAGCGATCGTAGCCTTGAATTGATCGGTCTCGAAATTGTCGTCGCTGCCGTTGTCATTGGTGCCGTTACCAAAGCCAAAAAAGTCTGCTTGATCAATGCTCGATGCGCTTATTCCCAGAGTTCCGAGCAGTTTCGGATTCCAGAACTGGTAAGAGCCGTCATAGGTGGCTCCAAACTTACCTCGCGTGACCCCGACCTGTGCCGCTAACGCGTGCTGTTGGCCATAGGGGACTTTACCGAAATCAAAGAAACTAAACGTCTGCCCGAAACCGAGCACCAACCCGTCATTACCATTAAGACTGGCTTGGTAAATCGGCGTTGCAGCCTTTTGCCAATCGCGTGGTCGTATGGCGATAGGCGGGATATTGTCCTGGTCAGAGACGCTGATCTTATCGAATGGATCTGGGCCCTGCCTGCGATTGTTCTGCCGGCTAACAACCTCTTCGGCTTCGGTGAAACGCAGGTTCGCACCTTCACAACCTTCGATGGCATCTTCACTCTGGTTACCGATGACTTCGATTTTCATTCTCCTGCTCAGCCTGCCACTGCATACCAGAGTGTCTTGCCCCGCTCGAAGGTATACCCGTAGTGAATGGGTTTCACTGTTCTTCACCAACCGCTTGAAGTAAGTCTTTGAGGAGGCTTCGGCGGTGATACTAACCTCCATCTTTCCATGTCCCAAGTTCCGCAAAACCACACGATCGTTTTGGTCGCTGGCCTGCAGATCAATCTCTGTATTCAGAAAGTGGTACATGCGTTCGGCGATCTGAGGCAGCCGATCGCGACGCGCCCTGACTTTGCGGGAGAGATCTTTAGCATTCAAGTCGTAGTAAGGCTTCGGCATCAGGCTCATCGCCTCTTCAATCGAAGCATCGGTAATCCGATTTTTCATGTCTTCGGCGACTGCCATCCAGTCTTCCAGTTCTAGCTCAGCCAAGAGCCAGCGGTGGGTGGGCCAACCTTGCAACACAAGACCGAAGCTGACAGGGTAGGTTTCGTCGTAGCGCAATAATCTTGGCTCAAACGGGCGGACGAAATCAATCAGCACTCCCTCAAAGCTGACAAAAGCCTGATCACGATCTTCCGGCAGTACCTGATAGCCTTGCTTTCCCGGCAGCTTCGCCCAGCGAAAGTTTTTCGCGTGACGATCCCAGTCACCGAGGAAAAAGTCGAACAGGCGAGCCCTAACAAACGTTTCTGCATCCACAGTTTTACTGCGATCGGCCAGCCAATCCTCGATAAAATCCTCTGTGGAAATTATTTCGGTCGCTCCCGCAAATCCTTCATAAGTGTCGGACGCCGGAGTGGGGTATTGCTCCAGAGTCCCGACTCGACCGGCAAACAATTCGCGAAATTCTCCCAAGGCTGGGTCATCGGGCAAGACAACAAAGCGTGGGGTGTTGTGCAGAACACCGGCAGCCTTTGCTAGCGGGGGCACCATCACAGTCCCAGCAGGGTGGACGGCTGAGAGCTGATCCTGGGTGAAATCTCCGAATTTCTTGTTTTGTAGATCCGGGTGCAAAGCCCCACGCAAACCCTTAACCAGGCTGCGGAAAGTATAACTCTTGCCGTCCGCACCGGTTAGGGCGAGCCCGAGAGTTTGATTGCCGCCGACTCTGAAAGCCGGGGTCAGTCCGCCAGCTTCAGTACTGAAGTCCAGCACCTCTATCTCGAACGGCGTGTCCCACAACTCACGATAATTGCCGCCGAGTAGGAAACGATAAGTCGACCCAGCTCTCAGATCGGTGCTGGCGATGATCTCCTGGGTTTCTTGAGCCCTGAGTTCAGCACCGCCAGCCCAAAATGAGCCAACGGTGACGGCCAGCAAAAGCTGCAGCGTTGCAACGAACGGTCGAGCTCTGAACTGTGAAACGGATTTATCCACGGATTCTCCAAAAGATGTTTGTACCAGCGGGACCAAGCTGACAGATTCAGTTTCTCAATACCCTATTCTCAATACCCTAGGACCAATCGATAGTCTCAGGACCCGTTGCATACGCTTGTCGGGGCTGATGCATTACAGCGATTTGGTTAGTGTTATCCGATCCCCGAACTGTTCGCTGCTTTCATCGTACATCACACAACACACATCCGACGCCGTATACATTATCTAAAGTGTCGGCGCGCTTCGCTTTAGTTTATCGTTTAAACAAGACTTGCACCAACAGAATATTACATCAAAAGTGATGTCTGCTAGACTTTTACGACGTTCCCTAGCATCATCCCAACAGCTAGGTCCGAACATCAGCCAAAACGCAGGCGTCCTAAACCATGTCCCAACTGACAACAACAGAACGCATCCTGCGCCTTTTCACCGATGTTAAATCGGGAGAAGGCACGACTGCCGTTCTCATGTTTGCCAATGTGTTTTTAATCCTGCTCGCTTACTATCTAATTAAACCCTTGCGCGAAGGCTGGATTGCAATTGCAGACATCCAAGGTCTGGCCCCGATAGAGACTAAGGCCTACTCCAGCTTCGCGCAGAGTATTTTGCTGCTCTTTGTTGTCGGTTTGTACGCCCGACTGTCGAGGATCTGGGACCGGGTTACCTTATTCACTCGTGCAACCTTATTCTGTATTTCCAACATGCTTATTTTCTGGACCCTGCAGCCCAATCTCTTCTTTGGCGAGCTGCAGTTTATGGGGGTTGTTTACTACCTGTGGCTAGGGATGTTCAGTGTCTTTGTCATCGCTCAGTTCTGGACATTCTGCGCCGACATCTACACCAAAGAGCGTGGCGACCGTATGCTGCCCTTCATAGCCATTGGTGCTACCTCCGGTGCGGCCTTTGGCTCCTCGATTGTCTCCCAGCTGGTGGGTAAAAATATCATGCCCGTCGAGGCCCTACTGCTGATAGCTACAGTCCCATTGTTTGTCTCCATCTACCTGGTGCGTGTTGTAGTCAAAAGAGAAGCGCGGCATCAACAGGATGCCAAAGAGACAAAAGCATCCGATGTTGACGAAACTGAAACACCTAGCATCTGGAGCGGTGCCAAGCTGGTGCTAATCAGCAAGTTCCTACTATTAGCCGCCGTCGTTACATTGTTGACCAACTGGGTTAATACCAACGGGGAAAACTTGCTGTTTCGAACCCTTCAGGAGTCGCTCACCGCGCAAGCTGATACGCAAGGGGTCACCGCTGGTGAATCGTTGGAGAGCTTTATCCAAGACGGTACAACCGTATTTTACGGAAACTTCTATTTTTGGGTAAATATAATTGCACTCTTGTTGCAAGCTTTTGTTGCTTCAAGGTTGTTAAAGTACGGCGGCTTTGCTGCCATTTTGTTAATACTTCCCGTTATCGCTTTAACGTCTTACACGCTGATGGCTTTGCTGCCCATACTGGCGGTTATCAAAGTCATGAAGATAGCCGAGAACGCTACCGACTATTCCCTGAACAACACCTCGCGCCACGTCCTGTGGCTACCCGTCAGCTCTGCGATGAAATTCCAGGGCAAACCCGCCATTGACACACTATATGTTCGTTTAGGGGATGGGCTGGCCGCATTGACGGTACTGCTTGGTGTTCGGGTGCTATCACTGAGCACAATGGAATTCTTTGTCGTCAACATAGTCTTAGTGTTGTGCTGGCTAATCGCCGGTGTCTTCCTCTATCGAGAACACAAGAAAAAATCCACTGAAGTCAGACCAGCGGCTCCAGCCGCATCACCGACGATGGCCTAATGCACCGCAGCACCTCTGCCCGCCCTCCCGGTTGATGAGTGGCGGGTAGAGAATTCAGAGTTGCTCTTGAACATAGTTTGCGATGGCAAGGCATGACGTCAATCCAGGCGATTCGATACCTAGACAGTTGATCAGCCCACGCACTCCGTGAGACTCTGAACCCTGAAACAAAAAATCCGGATAGAGCTTATTGTCTATTACAATTTTTGAACGGATGCCTGCGTAGTCGGGTGAAATTGTTCTGCCGGCAATTGCTGGCCAGTATTGACTTACCCTTTTCCTGAACGTAGCTTCCAGAGTTTCATCGACCTCATAATTCTCAGCGTTTACCCACTGCACGTCAGGGCCAAAGCGTGCGAAACCCTGAAGATCAATGGTTGTATGAACACCCAGACCTCCAGGCTCCGGAACGGGGTATACCAACCGTTGAAAAGGGGACTTTCCGATTAATCGAAAATAATTACCTTTCGCCATAACAGGACGAACGTTTGTCGACTGGCAACTTGATGCAATGCCCACCGCTGATAGACCCGCCGCATTAATCAGATATTTACATCGTATTTTATAGCCACCTTGCTCAGTGTTTGTGTTTACAAGAATATGGCCATGCTCTTCCGATATGCTCGTGACTTTCGTCGACAAGCACAGCACAGCTCCCTCATTCTCTGCTTCCCCCAGCAGCGACAACATTAGTGCGTGGCTATCAATGATGCCCGTTGACGGGGAGAACAAACCACCCACGCACGACACCTCAGGTTCCAGTCGGCTAACCGCTTGGGCAGATAGGGTTTGAATATCAAGCACGTCGTTCGCTTTAGCGCGTGCAGCAATTTCGGCGATATCTGATAGCTGCGATTGCGAGTCAGCAACCACCAACTTCCCACACCGATGATAAGATATTGCCCTCGACTCGCAGAAATCGTAGAGCATCTCTTTGCCTTCCCGACACATCCTGGCTTTTAAGCTACCCGGGGCATAGTAAATTCCCGCGTGTATCACTTCCGAGTTTCTCGAACTGATGCCAGAACCAACGTTGGCTGCGCTGTCGAGAATTAGTGTTTCGCATCCTTTGCGCGCCAATTGACGCGCTACGGCTAACCCGATAACGCCTGCTCCAACAACGATACATTCAACATCAACGGACATAAACGATCCAGTCATTTTGACTTGCGTGATTGCCGGAAATCTCAGCGCGTGTGTTAGTGCTCAGCAATTGATGAATCGGTGTTGTTGAAATTCAAGCGTGTTTTCTAAAAGCTCCCAGCGCCTCGCTGGCCGCAGTCAATGCACTTTGCCCGTGTTCAATACCCAGCGCTTTTAATCCAGCATCAATGCTACCAAGAGTACCCATCAACATGGGAATGTTCAGATGCCCCATGTGACCAATGCGAAACATAGCGTCTACCGACGAGCCAACCACAGCTCCTTCGGTGATGCGAGTATCCATGCCGATACCCAAGGTGACACCAGCGTGCTCTTTGCACCAGTCTTGCAACCGTTTGCCGTCCCCATCCCCGGTATGAATTGCTGTGACCGCATGAGATCGATCTGCCGGATTAGCAACGTGCATCGTGAGCTCGCCATCGGCACCCCAAGCATCGAGCGCTGCCCATACCGCACCCGCGAAGCGCTCGTGACGCGACCAGACAGCATTCATGCCCTCTTCCAACAGCATATCCAGTGCCTCGCGCAATCCGTACAGATGGTGCGTCGGTGGCGTACCGCAAAATCGCGCGGGAAAAACCTCCGCGCTGATGCGCGGTCTCCAGTCCCAATAAGCGCTGCGTGGCAAATGCTGAGCCTTTGCCTGCTGGGCTTTCTCGTTGGCAAATAAGATGCCCAATCCGGGAGGCGTCATCAGCCCTTTCTGACATCCGGTGATGAGTATATCCACACCCATCGCTTGCATATCCATCGGTTCGCAACCAAACGAGCAGATGGCATCGACCATCAGCAATGCGTGATGACCGGCTGCATCGATTGCCCGACGGATTGCAGCGATGTCATTGCGAATGGATGTTGAGGTGTCGCTCTGTACCGTAGACACCACCCGAATGCGGTGTTCGGTGTCGGCACGCAGCCTGGACTCCAATTGATCCGGATCAATCGGCTGTCCTACTTGTGCGTCTAGCACCTCAGCCTTGATACCAAGAGGCTCTGCCATGGCCGCCCAACCGCGTCCAAACCGACCGCTTGCCAAGGCCAGCATGTCGTCCCCGGGGGCTAGCACATTGATCAGTGCCGCTTCCCATACCGCATGACCATTGCCGATGTAAATGACCGCATCGCCCGAGTTATTGGCAATGCGGTTCAAATCCTGTAACACCGATTCCGTCAGCTCAACCAAAGCGCCGGTGTAGATGTTGGGCGCCGGGCGATGCATGGCCTGCAGCACGCGTGAAGGCATGACAGACGGGCCGGGAATGGCAATATGGTCTCGGCCAGTGTTGTGGCTCATGTGACGGGTCGCTGAGTTGTGTGATTCGGGTGGGTGGCAACAGCGCACGACGCACTGATCAACCCGACAACATAATAGCGCAAAAAATCCCTCGCCTCTTTGCCAGCAGTGACCGATGGATGATTGCTCTTAATATTTGTACAGAAGCCACCCATCGCTACAATGCAAACTTATACAGCGCTCTTCATGGTCGACTTTGTCATAGTAAATGTCTATGCCTTTATTCAGTTACATCCAGATCCAAACGCTCTCGCACCAAGGCGTGTTCACCGGCCTCATCGAGCGTACACAGCTGGGCGAAGCTGAACGAGTAGTCAATGTTCGACTGACCCATAACCGTGAGTGGCGTGACCCGCAAGAGTATGGGTAACAACAGGGAATTCAATAATGAGTGTGAACTTCTTGTGAAGTCTGGCGAGGGAGTGCTTGCATAGACTGAAGCAAAGCAATATGCGCCCCTTCGTGGTTCAGAAGTTCAAGGATCGCTTGTGAAAATTTTTTATTCTGCAACTTTTCGGCACAATTACCCGCCACGTTGCAGCCGGTGAATTCAAAAGTCAGGATTTTGTGACAAGCCTCTCACGCCACATGACATAGACCCCGGACAGAATGATCAACGCAGCGCCCAGAAGCATCAATGTATTGGGTTTTTCTCCGAAAACCATAATACCCAAAAGCAACAAAAACAGAATTCTCGTGTATCGATACGGCATGACGATAGACACTTCCCCTGTGCGAAGGGAGGCGATCAACAGCATATACCCTGAAGACCCTAAAACTATCATGGGCAAAACGACCCACCAGTTAATCTCCCGTGGAAATAAGGTCTCACCGTGCCAGTAGGTCCAGACGACAGTCATCGGTAGCGCAGCCAACATGGTGAATGTGGCCAGACTGGCAGAGGGCATGTCCACTGGAACCATACGGGTGGTCAGATCTCTTGCCGCAAGAGCGACCAGAGCCAATATTGCCCAAAACACGGATGAGTCAAACTGAGTGGCTCCCGGCTGGACAATCATCAACACCCCGGCAAAACCTACCGCGATTGATGCCCAACGTCTCCAACCTACTTTCTCTTGCAAAAAAACCACAGCCCCAACCACCGCTAACAACGGTGAAGCCTGAGTAATCGCACCGACCGACGAGAGGGGAACCGTGGCCAATGCCATCACCATGCCGATCATACCGGCTACTTCAGACACGTAGCGAATCAACAGAATTGGCTTAAACGCTCTTACATCCGCCAGATTTTCACCGCGCGTTATCGCCATGGAGGCGAACACAACCAATCCGCCACCAAATAGAAAAACCATGACCTGTGACGGTGCCATTGCAGATGTCGAGACCTTTACCAAGGTGTCTGCCACCGAGAATGCGCTCATTGACGCAATCATTAACAGGATTGCCTTTATATTGTTATCTTTCACTCAGCGCCTTGAGAGGATCATACAGGCTGGCTCAGGGGTCAGACCGTATGTGAAAATTCAGTTGGGTGAGCCCATTTACGGTAACGCTCAACATCGATTCGCAGTATCATATCCGCATTTCAACCTAGGTAGAGACGAATGCATGATTCACGTGATAGCCATTATCACCGCCCAGCCAGGTAAACGTGAAGAGCTGCTAAAAGCGTTTACCGGTATTTTGTCTGAGGTGCATACCGAGACAGGTTGTATTGAATACCAACCGGTCGTAGACTCCGATGAATCCGGCTCCCAATCAAAACTGGGTTCAGACACTTACATGGTGATTGAGAAGTGGCAGTGCATAGAAGACTTAAGAGCGCATGCCGCGTCAAAGCACATGACAAAGTACTCAGAGCAAACGGGGCATCTGGTTGCTGACCGAAAGGTTTATGTGTTGAATTAATTTCGTCGGCAAACAAATGTTCACCTAAAACCACCAAACCATTGCCAACAACATATACACACCCTGTGCGTCAATCAGAAGTGAAACAACTCGAACGGTATTTTGGTTTACGCTCTGTGCAACGAGGTCAAGCCCTGTTTAAGGCGGGAGCCGTTGTACGGTTTAAATTTTATCAAAGCACAAATCAATTAAAAGCACACGTGCAAGGAACACAGGCGACGCCCTACGCAGTTACGGTGATGCTCGATGAACACGACGAGCCTTTTGAATGCCTGTGCAGCTGCCCCGTCGGGTTTAATTGCAAGCACGCGGTTGCGACGCTTGTAACGCATCGTTCAAGAACGCGCCGCGTACCTACCCTTACTGAACTTGCCCTTACTGAACTTGCCCTTACTGAATTGGAGCCAGGTAGAAAAACAGCACCAGATGCGTCAAACTACTCATCGGAAATCGAGGCCAGACTGTGGTGGGAGCAGTGGCATTCGACCCAGGAAGAAACAAAACACGTACCGTTTAGCCGCAACGCGTGGGATCGGCCGCGTGCACGCATCTATTCACTGAAACCACTAAAACAAAGTGGCAACTGGAGCTTTGGCGTCTCTCTGACGTTACTCGATGCACCTCGCACCGCCACGGGTCAATTCAACAAAGGTCGCCGAGCCGACACAGACCACACCTATACCGACTATACATTGCATCTGACGTCAATGGACAAAGACATCCACGCCCTGGGCTCAGCTCGTTTACAGGCCGATCAAGGACGCTACACGCGCGACATGGCTCGTTACGAGCTGACGGGGCACTTCGGCCAAGTGCTTCTCGAACTCACCATCAAGACTGGCCGCTGCTTTCTGGAAACAGATCGCCACCAACCACTGGTTATGGGTGTATCGCGCACATTGTCCGTCGACTGGCACCAAACATCTGATGGCGACCATCGATTGGTTCCAGCCCTTACAGGACTGGAACACTGCTGGGTTGTAGATGCCGAACAGCCCTGGTGGATCGACCCCATCAGTGTTACAGCCGGCCCAATCGACACACAGCTTACTGGCGCCCAGCTAGCCTTGCTGCTAGAAGCGCCCGCAATGCAGGACGCGCAACTTCAAGAGTTAAGTGAGTGGCAGATGAATGCGCAGGCTAACGCACAAATCACGGCAGAAACCGACGAGCCTATCAACATGCAATCGCGCGTGGGGCGCAACACAAACGTCGCGCTTTTGTTGCCATCGCCACCGATCGAACCAAGACGATTGATTAGCGTTCCACCTTCACCGGTGCTACTACTGCATTCACCGAGTAATGACCCACACGTCGATAGCTGGGAAATCGCGCTTATGATGCGCTATGACTCGGCGTTAGTGCCGTGCGAAATCGCTGTGGGCACTGCCATTACCCCCACTGTCGATGAACAAGGTAACTCGGTACGCATTCGACGCCACTATGAACTCGAAACGTTCTTATTCCATGAGGCTATGGAACGTGCGCGCGGAATGCTGCCCCACTGGCATACCGAATCCGATCAGCTCTTGCCAATATTCTTAGCCAATGCAGATACGCCAGCAGCACGCTTCAGCACCTACGCACGATTAGTGAAAAACCGCGATGAGCTCGAACGCGATAATTGGGAACTGGTAGTTCTTCCGCCCGTTCATGTCGATCCCCTGCGCCCCAGTAGTTTCCAGGGCTTGGTTGAACGAGCCGCCGATGGCAGTCCTGGTTGGTTTGATCTTTCTCTCGATATTGAGCTCGATGGCGAGCGCTATGATTTAATGCAGCTAGTCGCGACCTATATCGAACGCGGCGGTGGAGACGAGCCCCTGTTCGCAGAGACCACTCATGGTCGATTCATGCAAATCGAGGCGAGTTTGGTGCGCCCTGTCGCTGAAGTTTTGCATGAGCTTGGCGCTTCAGCCAATCAAGACGGCAAAGTGCGCCTGTCTCGCACACGAGCTCTCGCTTTGCAAAATCTTGATGAAGCAATAAGTGATGAAGGGTTTAACACCATCTGGCGAGGGACATCCGACCCTTTCAAATTTGCCAAACGCCTGCAGGAACTGGGCAACGTCGATACCAAGACGTTTGATCAAACAGCACTTCCACGTGGGCTCAAAGCCACTCTACGTCCCTACCAACGCGCCGGACTTGGCTGGCTGAACGCACTGGCAAGCAACAACGTGTGCGGCATATTGGCCGATGACATGGGCCTTGGCAAAACCTTGCAAGCCCTAGCACACATTTTATGGCTGCGCCAAAGTCGGCGTTTGAAAGGGCCAGTACTGATTGTGGTACCCACCAGTTTGCTGCTAAATTGGGCGCGCGAGGCGATGAAGTTTACTCCGCGCCTGAAGGTGCGTATCTGGCATGGCCAAGAACGCCACGAGAATCCCCTCGACGAAATCGATCCACCTGCACATCTGATCATCACCAGCTATGGCCTTGCGTTGCGCGATAACGAACTTCTCGCCAATCACGGTTTTGATATGTTGGTGCTCGATGAGGCACAGCAGATTCGCAACCCACTCGCCAAAACTACTCGAGCGATCAAATCGCTACCGATAGAGCGGCGGCTCTGCTTATCGGGTACACCACTTGAGAATCATCTGGGAGAGCTATGGTCGCAATTCGACTTTTTGATGCCAGATTTACTGGGCGATGCAGTACGCTTCAACAAACACTATCGCATACCTATCGAGAAGCATGGGGACACTCAGCGCCAACAACGATTGGCTACAGCGGTAAAACCGTTCCTGCTGCGGCGACGCAAAGAAGATGTCGCATCAGACCTGCCGCCAAAAACCGAGATGCTGCGGGAAGTACACCTCGGCACCGCCCAAGCAAAACTCTACGAAAGCATTCGCGCCTCTATGCAAAAGCGCGTGCGCAAAGCTCTGCAATCAAAAGGACTTGCACAAAGCCACGTAACCGTGCTTGATGCCTTACTCAAATTGCGCCAATGCTGCTGTCATCCAGAATTGGTGAAACTAGACAGTGCAAAACGGGTTGCGGACTCCGCCAAGACCACTCTGGTTCTTGACATGATTGATGAGTTGATCGCCGAGGGCCGGCGTATTCTCGTGTTCTCCTCTTTCACGTCAATGCTAGATATCCTTGAGCGAGAACTCAAAGCGCGTGATCACCACTGGGTCAAACTAACTGGACGAACGCGCAAACGCGATGCGGTCATCGATGCGTTTCAACGCGGCAATGTACCGCTGTTCCTGATCAGCCTCAAAGCCGGCGGCACCGGATTGAATCTTACTGCGGCCGATACTGTGATTCATTATGACCCGTGGTGGAATCCAGCCGCTGAAGCGCAAGCCAGTGCGCGCGCGCATCGAATTGGTCAAAACAAACCGGTGTTCGTCTACAAACTGGTCGCCGCAGACACAGTCGAGCAGCGTATCGTTCTGATGCAACAGCGCAAGCAGGAACTTGCTGATGCGATGATCGAAAGTGGCGAAGGCGCATCCCTTACCTCGTTGTCTGTTGAGGAAACGCTCGCTTTGTTCGATCCCGACTGACAACTTTGCCATCGCTAGATATCTGCATGCCCAGGACCAAAGATCGCATTGGCTACGAAGCTCACTAAGCGGAAAAAATCATTCATAAACTTATTGATAACCGCACCCGTCCATGAAGTAGGTACCGTCCTTGAGATAAACACCCATTGTTATCAGCACCTCGTTTTTCTCGAAAATACCACGCCAGACGTACCTCACCATATGCTCGGTCCGTGGATCCCGTTCCCGCTTTTCTGCTGCGACACACCCCATGAACTCACGCCGAATATAAATGCCATAGTCCTCACGGATATTGCGTAAGTCTCTTAAAAATTGAGCCTCCGTAAAGCTGACAACATATTTTTTTCACACCGCTGAATGAATTTTTCAAACCTGTTCTCATCTTCTGATTCAAGTACCTCGTCAAGATATTGTTCTGCGATATTCTGTCGCCTATTCAGCAGCGCTGGGTGGGTATTCCAATCAGGATATTCCTCAATACTCGAGATAACTTCCAAACACTGTGAGTGCTTGATTTCATGGCCCATGCCCGACAACACGTCGCGCAGTCTTGAGACAGTGACTTTACCTTGGGTCGTAGTGTGCATACGTCGATATCTCGTTGACATTGTGGATGAATTGACGGCTTAAATGAAGTGCATGCCACTGACGTAATGAGCGCCATCCCTCTCATAGATACCGATTCTGAGAAGCGTCTCATTTTTCTCAAAGTAACAGCGCCAGAGATAACGAACTAGATTCGGGTACCTATCGTCGCCTGCGCGCTTCGTACCCGCCACGCTGCCCATAAACTCTCGACCAAAGTAGGCACCAACCAATTTTTTTCTTCTCGCGCATTTTTTTGAAATTCAATCTCTGGAATGAAAATATGAAACTTTTCTTCAAACAACGGCAAGTATATTTTGTAATCAGGCTTAAACAACCCTTCAAACAATTCGCCGACAAACTGTTCGGCCCGTTGTAGCTCATCCGTACTGTTTGAGCTAGCATCTGATTTTTTTACAGTATTTTCAGTCTCGGGCCCCAGCTTCGACAAGACCTCAATACATTCGGAGTACTTGAGCTGCAGACCTACACCCGTCAAAGCCTTGCGCAGATGGACGGTACGGGTTTTATTTGCAATGAGCATGATGTCAACCTTTCGGAGGCGTATTCTTTGCTGGTGCTCGCATTGCCAGTGATCCGCCAATCTAAAAAGCTGATGACTTGATGAGAAACTTACACATTCACCGAACCCCGAGAGGGTGCGAGCGGCAGGTTGTGCTGACCTACAATCAAACTACTAAAGACTGTCGCGATTGTCAATAACTCAAGATTCTCGTTATCGCCACGCAATCCAGCGATGAAGATCGCTCAAAAACTCTACGGTGAAGGTAAGGCTGGCACGGTTCGATCCAGATCGGCATACAAACATCAACTGGTATAAGCTAACGAAAACAACCTAATTTCGAATCGTTCTATGGCCACTACTCACCGATGGGAATTTCGCGCACGCTTCAAAAAGCATTCATTTGGCTGGAAGTCGCAACCCGCGATAAAACACATCAGAGAGGCGGTGACTGAAATAAAAAAAGTCGCAAAAAAAGACCCGCTACTGGCCGCAGACGGGTCGATTATTCTGCTCGAGAAACTGTCCCCCGCCCTGGAACAGGTCGACAGTTCGTCAGGATCCATCGGGACTGCGGTCAATAAAGCCATTGCCACTGTCGTCCCGATAATTGTCGCAGCCCCTGCTGATGAACAAACCCGTATGGCCTGGCTAAAGCGTCTATTCCAAGCACACGCTGACGATGGTATACCCTATATAGAATCGCTGGCCGAATTCTGGGGCGAGCTATGCGTGACACTCGACATTGCAAGCCGCTGGGCGGACGAGCTCCTGCCAACCACTCAAAGTGCGCTCAGCCCTGATCGGGAAAGGCGCGGTTTTTTTCACGGTACCACTGCCTGTCTCAGTTCACTGTATTCAGCCAAACGATACGACGAATTGCTCGAATTGCTAGAACAGGAAAGCTTTTGGCCTTACAAGCGTTGGTCGGTTAAAGCACTCGCTGCACAGGGCAATAAGCGCAAAGCCATTGACTTGGCAGAACAAAGCCGTGATGCATGGGCAAGCGATGTTGATATTGATCAGCTATGCGAAGCAATCCTGTACTCCATGGATGAGGTGGAAGAGGCGTACAAGCAGTACGGGCTGCGCGCCAATCGCGCCGGTACTTACACCTCGTGGTTTCGCGCTGTGGCCAAAAAGTATCCGGACAAGTCATCGGTGGATTTACTCAACGATCTGGTAGCCGAGACACCCGGCGAGGAGGGCAAATGGTTCGCTGCTGCAAAAGATGCAAAGCTATTTGATGAAGCGATTAAATTAGCCAGACAGTCACCCTGCTCACCACAAACGCTGACACGCGCCGCCAGAGACTTCGCCACCAGCCAGCCCGCCTTTGCGGCCGATGCAGGAATGACGGCCTTGCATTGGCTGATGGCTGGGCATTATTACGAAATTACGACTACCGACGTATCGGACGCCTATGCCTATACGATGACAGCGGCTGAAAATTCGGGCACTACAGTGCCGGTGCGCGGTTATATTGAAGCGCTGGTAGCAAGCAAGTCCGAAGCAAATAGCTTTGTTGCGAACATACTCACTCGAAGATTAAGCGAAGCCAAATCAAGCTGATGCAACAGATAGACGCGCCGTCTGACATATAAATCAAATAGTTAGATGCGCCGCCGTGTAGCGCCACCCAGTACCAGTGCAAGCAGAAACTCACTAGTGCAGTTAAGCTTATCTCTCATCCAAAATACACTTTCCAATCATGCTTGAACCCATCGTACAACAAACACTGGATGACTGTGACATCCAACACGAAGCTGTTGCTTGCTCCGACGAGTTTGCTGACACTGCACGCTTTTGCGAACATTACGGGTATCCGCTTGATATATCGGCAAACGCGCTGTTGATTGGCTCGACCAAGGGTGAACCCAAATTCGCCTTATGCCTTGTGCTTGCCCATTGCCGGCTAGACACCAACAAGGTGGCCCGAAAAAAACTGGGTGTTAGGCGCATTTCCTTTGCCACACCCGAACAAACCATGGAAATGACCGGCATGAAGCTTGGTGGTGTCACACCCATGGGTGTTCCGGCAACCTTGCCCATCTGGATTGATGCGCAGATCATGGCATGCGAGAAGATTATACTAGGCGGCGGTAATCGCACATCCAAGCTGATTGTACTCCCGGACCAATTGCTCAAGCTGCCCAATTCTGAAGTGGTGGAACATCTGGCAATGATTAAACATCAAAGTTAAACGTTAAAGCTTAAAGAAATACCTCTTTAAAGCTTACCCACGATCCCTTGTCATGGGAGGTATAAACCGCCTCCTCGATTTCCCGGTTGACAAGATAATCGACAGCCTCGTTTTCCAGTGTCGATCCTTTTAGCAGATGATCGACAACATGACGATTCGTTCGATAAACACAGTCACCACCAAATTCGACATCATCAAAACTGTACTCGCAAACAACGGATTCAGTTTCACCCAGTAAGCGACAACGGATAATTCCATACCCGTCTAAAGACAGCGTTCCAGCAGAGCCTTCAATCACCATTTCCCCCATGGTGCGTCGAGGATTGTCGGAGGCATGATCCACAAGGCGATTGCCGTTGAATGTGCCTCGCATTCCATTGCAGAATTCTATTATGACGATTCCGGCATCCTCTCCCGCGATAACTGGATTCAATGTTGACAAGCGTGCAAACAACCCGCTGATATCACCAAAGAGATAACGAAATACATCGATAAAATGCACCCCTGTTTCCTGAATAAGAAATCGTTTTTGTTGTTGGAAATACGGCTGGCGTTCCAGATAGGCGGACGGGCCTTGTCCATCGCCCGGTCGTAAATTGAATTGAACTTCATAGAGTTCACCGATTAGGCCTGTAGACAGCAGCCGATGTATCTCCCGATACCACGGTTGGAAGCGAAAATTTTCGTGCACGACAACCATGGCTCTGGCAGCGACGATAGTCTCCACTAATGAGCGCGCTTCAAGCAGATCGTTGCAAAAGGGCTTCTGGCAAATACAAGGGATACCCAGATCGATACACCGTTTGATAATAGCTGTATGAGACGGAGGTGGTGTAACAATATCCACCAGCGCTGGACTGGCTTGCTCTAACAAGCTATCGATGTTGGTATACACGGACGAAATATCGTAGTGTTCGGCGATTGTCTGCCCTGTACTTTCATCCTGTGCGTGTAGAGCAACGATTCTGACGTCATCCAAACGCTGCCAAGCACGGTAGTGAAACTGACTAAAGTAACCGGTACCGATAACGGCGACATCAAGCATTACAGTAGTTCGACATACAGGGTATTCACGTGATGACTGACCGCACGCGTCACCTCATCAAGCCCTGCAGAACCGCCTAGTTCTGCGGTAACCAGATCTCCTTGCGCAAAGGCCGCGTCCACTGCACGCTCTATCAATCCTGCGGCAAGCCTGGCATTGTCATCGTTGTGTTTCTCTGCAAGCCACTCGAGCATCATGGCACCCGACAGAAACATCGCTGTCGGATTGGCCAGTGCTTTTCCTGCGATATCCGGTGCACTGCCGTGACAGGGCTGGAACACGGCATGCCGATCACCGATATCCGCTGACGGCGCATAGCCCATGCCACCGATCAAACCGGCACCGAGATCCGATAAAATGTCGCCGAACATATTTTCAGTCACCATCACATCGTACTCCCAGGGCTTACACAGTAAATTCAAGGACATGATATCGACATAGGCATGATCTGCGGGTATATCGTAGTGTTCTGCAACTTCGTAGAATATTTGCCTGAAAAACGCGAAAGCCGTAAAGACGTTCGCTTTATCGATGCAAGTCATGCGCGCTTTACGAGAATCTTTGCCTGCTCGTTTACGACGACGTGATTCGGCCAAGGAAAAACTGGCCTTGAACAACTTCTCAGATATCCCGCGAGTGATGAGCAGCGTTTCACGGGCTTCCTTATTATCAATGATTGCTCCCTTACCATAGGATGCAAACAAGCCTTCGACGGATTCCCGTACCAACACAAAATCGATCGCCTTAGCCCTCGAATCAGATAAAGGCCCCGGCACCCCCGGAATACTTCGAATGGGACGTATACCCGCGTACAGTTCTAAATCAAAACGCAATTGTATTTGCGGTGTAATCTCGGTACCGTCTTCATAACGTATGGCAGGGTCTCCCATTGCTGCAAGCAGAATGGCGTCGGCAGCTTTAGCGACCTGCATCGACGATTCCGGTAAGGCGCTGCCAAGCTCCCGGTAAGCTCGTGCACCCGCCGGTACCTCCTCAGTGAGCAAGGCGATGTTACCCACCCGTTCACAAGCCCGATGCAACAACTCGAGGCACGGCGTCATTATTTCTGTACCGATGCCATCCCCCGGAAAGACAGCAATCGAATACATTCTGGAATCAGCCACTGATTGAGTACCTTGGTGATCGGACGGGATAGATTAGACCAGAGTCAGTGCTACCGACAAGCATAATTTGGCAAGCTCATTCGATACGCTCAGGCGTTTCCCATCATTGGCCTGCGAAATCTTCAAGGTCACCCAGGGCAACATGCCAGTGGGGTAAAGGTGCGCCGGGTACCGGGACATCGATCCAAGGAATGGCGTTCCCTAGCAAATTACCAAGATAGGCACGCGTTAAGTCGGTTCCACCAAAAGCCAGATTTGAAATATTCTTCAGCACTTTACTGTTAACCTGGTCAAGATGGGGTCGGCCCATCGTACCCGTCTCGAAAGCGTCCATCGCGCGGATAACATGGGAAGGATCGGAGTCTTCCAGAAACAGGTTAATTTGTCGATCTTCAGTGATGTGAAGTATGCGGTTACTGACAATGCTGGTGACCCACAAGCCACCGTCAGCATCGAGCGCAAGCCCATCGGGAAATGTGCCATGACCAAACTCGACGAGCACCTGCCGTTCACTTAAACTGGCGTCGCTATGCAGGCGAAACCGCGTCAAGCGTTGGGCAAATGTCTCGTTAATGAACACCGCTTCCCGAGATTCGTCAATCACACATTCATTGGTGTAGCCAAGACCGTCGGCCACAATGCGAGCATCGGTTTCACCCGGTTCGCACACCGCGATGAATCCGGATGAGGCACTCGGGCGATAATCCAATGATCGAGGAATTTTGCGAGTACTGACGGTTATCCAAAGTCTATCCTGGGTATCTTTCACAACATAATTGGCAGGCGGCATGGGTTCTGACTGCACGGTCAAGACCACCGGCTCCAAATGACCTGTCGCATCCAGACGAAAAACACCCCCGCGCTCATCACCGAGATGAGCCAGTAAGAATTGTCCATTCTCCTCCAGTGCGATGCCATTCGGTTTCAACCCGTTATCCAACCAGCCACTAAGGGAGTCCGGAATATCGGCGAGGATGTGTCGGGTTTCACTGCGGGTGTTGATAAGGCTGACACCGCCCGAACCGGACCAGGAGGGGACGCAAAGCAACCCACTGCTGTGGGCAACAGCGCACTCAGGACGCGTCAGGCCATCGCCTACCCAGCCTGCAATGGCCGAAACTAAAGGCTTCTTGTTCCTCACTGTCGCCTTCTAGCGCGCTTTGGATTGCGTCATTTTTCGTTGTTTCATGGGCTCTTATCTAGAGTAATCGATCTCTAGCGGCGACCCGGACCCGCTAGAGTCCCCTTTCAGGGAAAATCGGTCGGATAGTTGCTACACGGTAGAATTGGCAGCGTTTCACCGCGAGTACCCTGTTCAGCGTTTAGCCAGCATGAACACGCCCAAACCTATTTAACCTGTTTGCAGAGTTTGCCATGACCTCCACCCAACCACAACCGACGGCACGCGTCAGCGGTCGCTCAACGAGTGCTAAAGCCTTACGGCTGAATCTCGACGAGAAGAAATACGGCACTATCGCAGAAATTGGCGCGGGACAGGAGGTGGCACGCCATTTCTTTCTGGCAGGGGCTGCGGCTGGAACGGTGGCGAAAACGATGTCTGCCTACGACATGCAATTCTCCGATGCCATCTACGGTGTGCAGGACGGCGGCCGATACGTCTCTTACGATCGCGTCAATGCCATGCTTGAGACAGAATTTTCGTTGGTGGTAGACCGGGTTAAGGAAACCCGGCCTAAAGCGTCACGCTTTTTTGCCTATGCCGCCACAGTCTCAGCGAAAAGTTACAACCGCGATAATGAATGTCACGCTTGGTGTGGCGTGCGTGTTCAAACCTATCCGGGTGCGGAAGCATCCAACATTATCATCCATGTACGAATGCGCGATAAAACCGCCGAAATGCAACAGGAAACACTCGGTGTTGTTGGCGTCAATTTAATCTACGCCGCGTACTACTACTTTGAAGATCCCAGAAAACTCATCAATTCACTGACCGACAATTTGGGCTCTGATCAAATCGAGATTGATTCCATTTTTTTCAATGGTCCCTATTTTGAAGATATCGACAACCAAGCTATTAACTTGCACTTGATTAGAAGCTGGAAAACACGGGCCATTATTTTTAACCCAGATGGCACCGTAGCGGTCCCATCAAACATTTTGTACAAAAAGAATGTGTTAACCATTCGAGGATCATTTAAGCCGATCACCAATCTCAACGTGGATATGATCGAGCAAAGCAAAAACGCATTTCAAAAAGCACATGATGTGACCGACAAAAACACCCTCGTATTAGCAGAAATCACTCTGAACGATCTGAACGGCAACGACCTAATGGTGCCAGAGGAAGATCTGATACACCGAGTGACGCAACTCAACGCTCTCGGATACTCGGTGATGATCTCTGACTACACGCGATACTTCTCTCTCAGAGCCTATTTTCGCCAGTACACATCGCTTCAAATCGGCATCGTGCTGGGAATGAAAAATGTGCGAGAAATCTTTGATGAAGAAACCTACGTGGGTGTCGAAGGCGGCATACTGGAAGGTTTTGGTAAATTGTTTCCTGACAACACCCGCTTGTTTGTTTATCCAGAGCTCAATGAAGCCGGCGAGCTGCAAGAATCCAGCTCACTGAAAGTACCCGATCATCTTCGCTATTTGTACCGACACCTGTTAGAGAATGAATTCATCTCGAGCATTAACTGTGGCAATCGGAGTCTGTTGTCAATCTACTCACGTAAGATCTTGGCGCAATTGCCAAATGGGCCCGGTGACTGGGAACAAAAGATCCCGCCACAAATTGCCGAACAGATAAAGACACACCGGCTGTTTGGGTATCGCCCTTAGGCGGGCGAACACTCAGTGCTGCCAATACACCACGCCAAATATCGGTGATTGCTCACACACTGTTTACTCTACTTGAAATTCCGGATCAACCGGAACCTGCAAAGCAGTTACCAGATGATTGGTCGACGCGGCCAAGGCCACGATCTGCATCAACTCCCCATGCTCGGCGTCGCTCATGCCTTTGGCTTTAGCCGCTGCCGTATGCGAATGCACGCAGTAGCTGCATCCGTTAGCTACTGAGACTGCGATGTAGATCATTTCGCGAGTTTTTGCATCAAGCTCTCCCGGTACCGTCATCAACGATTTTACCGTCTCCCAGGTGCGTTCCAGCCCAGGCGGATCAGCCGCCAAGGCCCGCCAGATATTGTTAACGAAGTCTGAACCCCGGGTCTCGCGGATGTCATCGAAAACCGCCTTGACCTTCGGGTTCGCTTCCACTTCAGCGTCGGTGTACAGATGCGTCGTTGCCATCATGTGGCTCCTGTCTTGTGGTTAGAACGAATCCGCTCACACTGTCCGTCATAAACGGTCCTGTTGCAGTCCGCAGTGTTATGGAATCAATACCAGCGATCCGCCACCCGTCATGCGTTCAAGCGTGTCGTGCGCCTGGCTTGCGTATGCTAACGCCATGGGAGTCGCCTGCGCGGGAGACAAAACGCCCGACTGGAAATTATGCATCGCCTTCTGCGCCATTCGTCGATACTGATTCGAGTTTTGTAGATAGTGGAACAAAATCGGGCGCGACACCGTGAGCGACTTCGTGGCCAGTGTGCCCATGGTAATCGGATCAACTGCTCCCGAGGACTGACCAAAATTCACTAGATGCCCGCACAACGCCAACGATTGAATGGAACCTGCAAAGGTATCTGCCCCAACGGAATCGTAGACAATGTCCACACCGGTTCCATCGGTGAGCTCGGCCAACGATTGAACAAAATCGACTTCCCGGTACTTTATTGTATGGTTGCAGCCGTTGCTTTTGGCGATACCCGCTTTAGCCTCAGTACCCACCGTTCCAATCACAACAGCCCCCATGTTGGCGGCACTCTGACAGAGCATACGACCCACTCCACCCGCAGCGGCGTGTACAAGAACTGTGATACCCGGTTTGATGGGATGCACATAAGCCGTCAGCATGTCAACTGTCATAGCCCGCAACAAGTTAGACGCAGCCGTTTCGTCACTGACGTCATCGGGAATCGGTACGGCAAGTGTTGCTGCCAGAGTCCGGTGAGACGCGTAGGCCCCGTACCCACCGGTTACGTAGGCAATGCGGTCCCCGGGCTTCAATCCCTTCACACTCTCACCCACAGATTCAACAACACCGACTGCTTCACAGCCAGGAATGCCCGGCAAGTCAAGCGTCTTGTACAAACCAGAACGCACATAGACATCGTGATAGTTCACGCCCACAGCTGTCTGTCTAACCAGAATTTCACCCTCAGCAGGTTCTGGCTGGGCAATGTCTTCGAATTTTAATTGATCTGAATCGCCGTAGGCACGGATCACGATGGCGTTTGGCATAGGGGCTCCTTAAGATCATCGCACTTATGACAGGTCCATGCGACATAGCTGTTCACTGTATGCAAGCTCCATATTTTCAGCGTACTTAGACTAAACTATCTGCACCACCGCGTCGACACTGATTCCAGCCGGGATCCGACGTTCCTCGGCACCGGCAAAAGCGCACACTAGTTGGCGATACGGAAAAGAGATGCCCAGTGATTGTTAATTTCGCGAACTGTCGATTGTTTTCAACAGCGGCCACACCGCATGTCGTTTAATCAACTGCTGCAGTCAGAACCACTACTACGGGCTCTTACAGAGTTAAACTATAAAACCCCCACACCCATACAAAAAGAGCCATACCCGCCGTTTTGTCAGGCAAAGATATTCTCGCCTGCGCCCAAACGGGAACAGGAAAAACTGCGGGATATTCATTGCCCTTACTACAACGCCTGAGCCAAAGAGGACGGGTTTGCAACAATCAGGCACGATCGCTGATACTGGTACCGACTCGCGAATTGGCCATTCAGGTTGGCGACAATCTGCGGGACTATAGCTCGCACACCCATCTAAAGTCTCTGGTGGTCTACGGTGGCGTGAAGCTCAACCCTCAAATGCAGAAGCTACGTAAAGGCGTCGACGTTCTGGTCGCCACTCCGGGTCGGCTGATTGATTTACATCAAAACAATGCGGTGAGCTTTCAACAGCTTGAAACACTGATTCTAGACGAAGCTGATCGTATGCTCGATCTGGGCTTCGGGGAAGAACTTCAAGTCATACTTCAAGCTTTACCCAAAAAACGTCAGAACCTGATGTTCTCAGCCACCTTCGATCCAGCGACTAAAAAATTGGCTACCGCCATCGTTCACAACCCGGTAGAAATACACATTGATGAACCTAATACAACCGTGCCAACCATCAATCACCGGCTAATTCCAGTCGATAAAAAGCGAAAACCCCAGTTGTTGATTCACTTGATCAAGCAGCATCGATGGTCACGCGCTCTGTTGTTCGTTAAAACAAAAAAAGGCGCTGACCGGCTGGTGAGCGCATTACACAAAGCCGACATTAATAGTGCAGCCATTCATGGCGATAAGAGCCAAGCGCTTCGCACAAAAGTACTCGACAGTTTCAAGCAAGAATCGATCTGTGTATTAGTTGCGACCGACGTTGCCGCCAGAGGGATTGACATCACCGACTTAGCGCAAGTGGTTAATCTGGATCTACCTATTATCGCAACAGAC
>CALFBL010000395.1 GCA_937951695.1 uncultured Granulosicoccaceae bacterium
ATGAACTCACCGGTCAGACCACCGCACTGAATCTCGGTCTGGGCCGCATGGTGTCAAAGAAAAAAGACTGCATCGGTAACGTGCTCTCTGAACGCGAAGGGCTCAACACAGACGATGCAATTCGTCTTGTGGGGTTTAAACCCGTGGATACACAGCGTGCGTTAAGTGCTGGGGCGCACTTCGTGTCAACCGGGGTTGAAGCCACAACCCAAAACGATGAAGGCTGGATGTCTTCGGTGGTTTTCTCACCCTCCTTAGGTCATTCCATCGGCATCGGATTTCTCAAGCGAGGCCATGAACGATTGGGCGAGACCGTCACAGCGGTTAATCCGTTAAAAAATGAGCACATCGAAGTTGAAGTGGTGTCAGCGCATTTTGTCGATCCTGATGGAGAACGTTTACGTGCTTGATTTCAAACTCGAACCTGTCGATGCACTCGACGGCAAAGCCTATGAATATTCAGGGTTTCGCTTCCACGAAGTGACCGGCTACACGCTGTGGTCCTTAGCGGTGAGCGCGGAAAAAATGCCTGACGCCTCAAGCGCGCTGCAACAACACATCGGTTTGAGCTGGTCAGACATTGGGCACGTCACAGACGGTAACGAAGCCCAATGTCTGGGGCTACAAAGAGAACAGGTGTTTCTGCGTATTGCAACCCGTGACACCGAGCGTACTTCGGCACTGCGCCAGTCGCTTATCCACGATATGGGTAGCGCGATGACTATCACCGATCAATCCGACAGCTGGGTGACTTTGGAACTCAGTGGTGAGCGCTGTCTGGACGTGCTCGAACGTATCTGCCCGATCGATCTGCACCCGCAGGTGTTCGTTGACGGAGCGGTGGCTCGAACAGTGATGGAGCATCTGGGCGTCATTCTGATTCGACATGACAACCGGTTTTTACTGCTGGGCGCGCGCTCCTCCGCCGACAGCTTTGTTCATGCTCTGACCGTGTCAGCGAAGTTCGTGCTCTAACCCCGATCCCCCAAGGTGCCAGCGTGCTCGCTGACATTGGGTGATATTGGATTTATTTGGTCTATATGTGAATTTTTATTGGAATGTAATCGGTTTTCCGATAGTCTGTTCACCGACCCCCCGGGTAAGCGGGGTTGGCGGTCTCGGCTGACCGTTTTTTTACAGCCGGGCGTGTGCTTGAAAAAGATTCAGGATGAATCGTCTGAGCACTGCATCTGTTTACGCTGAAGTACTGGAGAAAAAACCGATGGAAGAACAACTTGCGGCAATGGCTGCAGATCTGGCTGCCGTCCAAGCCGCTAACGCCGCGGGCAATACTGCCTTTGCGGAAGTATATTACTACCTAACCATTCCGATCATGATCTTGATTCATGTCGGGTTCCTCGCCTACGAAATGGGCCAAAGCCGAACGAAATTTGTGTTGGTCTCCGGGATTAAAAACATCCTCGCTTTCGCTTTTTTGGTACCCACCTTCTACTACTTTGGTTGGTTCGTCTACTGGGCATTCCCCACCGGGTTCGATTTCGCCGCCGGGCCGAACGGTATTAGCGGTTGGGACTATGCCGTGGCGGTAGCCAATCCAGCGGGGGCCGTGATGGGCCCTAACCTAGCCGACAGTGCCACCGGTGTGTTCTGGGGGGCGTTTACTTTGTTCGCCGCAACCACCGCGTCGATCATGTCAGGCGCTGTCATTGAACGCATTCGTATCGTTGCATTCGTGATCCTAGCGATTGTATTGGGCGCATTCGCTTGGGTAGTGGCTGCCGCATGGGGTTGGCACGCAGACGGATGGCTGGTCACCAAGTTTGGTTATCACGATTTTGGTGCCGCTGGCGTTGTACATATGGTTGCCGGCTTTTTCGCACTGGGCGTATTGATCAATCTCGGCCCGCGCATTGGCAAATTCAACAGCGACAAGTCCATCAATGTACTCGCCGGTCACAACATGCCGCTGACTCTGGTTGGCTTGATGACCATCATTGTTGGGTTCTGGGGATTTCTTATGGCCTGTCTTATCGTGCCCGGTGAAGCCTGGTCGTGGTCGACTAATTTTTTCACCAACATATACGGCACACCGATGACATTATCGGCGCTGACGTTTAATATTTTGATGGCTTTTGCCGGTGGCATCATCGGCGCGTGGTACATAACGCGCGATCCGTTCTGGATGATGTCCGGTGCGCTCGGTGGTATTATATCTTGCGCCTCTGGCCTCGATGTCTACTGGCCTCCGATGGCGTTTGTAATTGCGATGCTAGGGGGCATGGCCATGCCGTACTTCGCACGAGTGTTGGAACGGATGGGTATTGATGATGCCGTGGGGGCGGTGACAGTTCATGGCATTCTCGGCGCTTGGGGTGTACTTGCCGTGGGTATCTTTGCCGCCGGTTATCCGTCAACCACGAGTGAAGGCGCTGTGCTAACGAGTTTTGTTGGCCAGGCCATTGGCTGCGGGGTGATGTTCTTACTCGGTTTCATCCCTGGCTATCTGTGCTCTCTGTTGCTTCGCATATTCGGTATTTTGCGAGTCGGCAAGGCGGCTGAAGAAATCGGACTCGATGCAGTGGAAGTGCCGTCCACCGCCTATCCGGAAGGCATACCCGCATCGCACCCCTCTGTTGCTAACTAATCACGCGTTGATCTCAGGAGAAATACTATGTTTGGAGCACCCTTTGATACCGGTAGCTGGGAAGGTGTTACCGAGAGCTACTACGCCGGTGCCGGTGGAGAATTGATCTGGTTGATCATCTCCATAGTGCTGTGCGGTGTGGCTCTGGTAGCGGGGCAGGTACACGAAGGTGTGGCGTATAAAAATGCCGCCCGTGAAACCAACAAAGTCGATCACAACAGCAACAGCTGACTTAGGCGAGAAGGCTCGGTTTGCGAGCCTTCGGCTTCATCGCATGATGTCATTGCAATTACAACCGCCCAACAACAAGTACCTAATTGCGAACACACATTAAGGAGCTGTCTTAGGTTATGTCAATTTCAAGCAAAAAAATCGCTGTCATTGGCGCTGGCCCGTCCGGTTTGGCCCAATTACGGGCGTTTCAATCCGCTGCCAATAACGGTGCCGAAATCCCTGAAATTGTCTGCTTTGAAAAGCAGCGTAATTGGGGTGGGCTGTGGCATTACACTTGGCGTACCGGTTTAGATGAATATGGCGATCCGGTACACGGCAGCATGTACCGCTATCTTTGGTCAAACGGCCCCAAAGAGGGTCTGGAATTCGCCGACTACAGCTTTGAAGAACATTTCGGTAAGCAGATAGCCTCGTACCCACCCCGTGCGGTTTTGTTTGACTACATACAAGGCCGTGTTGAAAAAGCTGGTGTGCGCAAATGGATTCGTTTCAATACCAACGTAACCCGCATTAAGTTTGACGATCGCACCCGAGAGTTTTCGGTGAGAAGTATTGACCGTGACACCGGTGATGAGACAGTCGAGCGCTTTGACTATGTGATTGTTTGTACCGGTCACTTCTCAACCCCTAACGTGCCCGAATTCGATGGCCTTGATAAATTTAACGGCCGCGTGTTACACGCGCACGATTTCCGCGACGCGGTTGAATTCAAAGATAAACGGGTACTCATCATAGGCACCAGTTACTCTGCGGAAGACATCGGCTCACAGTGCTGGAAATACGGCGCAGCGTCGATCACCGTCAGTCACCGCACAGCCCCGATTGGCTACACATGGCCCGATAACTGGAACGAGGTGCCGCTACTGACTCGCGTTGAAGGCAACACGGCGCATTTCAAAGACGGCACCAGTCAGGACGTGGATGCGATTGTGCTGTGCACCGGCTACCAGCATCACTTCCCGTTTATGGCCGACGAATTGAAATTGAAAACTGCCAATCGTCTGGCCACAGCTAATCTGTATAAAGGCGTTGCCTACGTTCCAAACCCACAACTGTTTTATCTGGGCATGCAGGATCAGTGGTATACCTTCAACATGTTTGACGCCCAAGCCTGGTTCGTGCGCGATGTCATTTTGGAAGCAATCAACATCCCTTCGCACGCTGCCATGAAAGACGATGTTGTTGACCGAGAGGCGCGAGAGGATGCGCTGGAAGACGATTACGCGTGCATTCGCTATCAAGGAGCTTACGTCAAAGAGTTGATGGACGAGACCGACTACCCCAATTTCGATATTGAAAAAGCCAATGAAGCCTTCTTTCAATGGAAGAAACACAAAAAAGAGAACATCATGGGTTTTCGGGACAACCGCTACGAATCCGCCATCACAGGCACCCTGTCGCCCATACATCACACCAAGTGGGCGGAAGAACTGGATGACTCACTGGAGTCGTATCTGAAAAACTAATACGCAACAGCGCGATATCGTCAACCCCCAGAGCACGCCAACCAGCAATGGATGCAGTTTGCAGCGATTTCTTAACCTAGGGAATCGCTCTTGGGGGAACACAAGGAAGGCCTTATCCAGACGATGAACCAAGTTTACGTCGACTTGAGTCAGAATAATCGTATGAAAATTACTATCAGACTCAACATCGTCCCTATTATAGTGCTGGCGTTATGCGGGAATCCAAGCCTCGCCTCCTGTCATGTCCTGGGGCCGAACGCGCCCCACGGCACTTTCGCGAACCCACCAAAAGTGGGTGAACGCATTAAACCTTATCGGGGTTCGGTCGTTTGCTTAAGCGATATTGACGCGATGTCGATGGCGAGCTCAGGGTTCTTTGCGCCAAGTTGTGTGACCCATACCCAAGACATTGAATTGATTGTTGAATCCATCGAACAGCGCGACGCGGGGAAAAATCGCGGATTCGTGTGGATGATAAAAACCTCGTACAACGCAGAGCCTGCTTGGGTAC
>CALFBL010000396.1 GCA_937951695.1 uncultured Granulosicoccaceae bacterium
CTAGACATGTGATCACCTCCCTTGCGTAGTTTATCGGGACACTGAAGTTAGCACGAACTCAAGCGATGCGCGCGATTTTTAAGACGTTGCGGCCCGTATTTCACCACTGTTTGTGACAGAAGTTGGTGAAGATTCGGGCCGTGTGGGGGGCTTGATAAATTCGGGAAAAGATTCACGCTCATCGCGCGGTAAGGGCAGGCCGGTGCGGTAGGTGGCAAAGTGCAACCTGCCGGGATGGATGTCTATATCGCCCAGATCAATTCGGTGTGAGTAACCTTCGTACACCAGTTCTACCTGCACATCCTGCCTGCCTTCCGGTAAGGGGATTCGGATCATACCCAACCATTCAGGCAAGGTCTCCCAGCTGCGGGTGTCGGCCTGTTCGGTGGCAAAGACGAAAATTTGCGTCAACACGCCAGCTAGATCACTCTCGCGCGCAGCGGCGTTCACCAGAGCGTTCTTCGCCGCGATGCGGGCCACTTGCTTAATCGCGAGGGTCGTGGCCCGTTTGTCGAGTGCGTCGATCGCCACTTGCGTTAAATCGGTTTCGATCACGTCAGCTGCCACGAGCTCGCCGTCACTGATCACGGTATAACTTGGTGTGCTGCGTGGGTAATTTTCGTAATACGGAAAAGTGATACGCAGGTCGACATCGACAATGATGTCACCGGGGAGTTTTTCAGCGATGTATCCCGATTGCAGAAACACGATGAGTTCACCTTCGTTTTTATGCAGTGTGTTTGCTGTAGCCAGTAAGCTGTGAGCGGCATGTGTTCCGCCATCAATCGGGCCTCGGCCCAAGCGCTTGGTGAGGCGCTGAATGACGTGATTCCAGGAACCATCGTAGTCAGGGTCTTCAAGCAGTCGCCGGTATTCCACTTCAGCGCTATCGAACGCGCCTGACGCTTCAAACGAGGCGGCAATCAGCGCGCGAGTAAACCAGTCTGAACGTAATACGTCTTCGTTATCGTCCAATTTTTGCAACGCACGTCGCGCTTCAACCGCCGCACTTTCTGCGTTACCCTGGAGCAAAAACGCCATCATCAAATAGCTGTGTATCCACAATTGCTCACTGGCTTCACCTTGGTACCGCGTTACCAGGTCACTGGTGACTAACGAGGCGCTTTGTTCGCTCACCCGGAGCTTGTCCAGTTCTTCAACGAGATAGCTCGCCTCAAGCAAGGCGTCTGTAGCCACGGTGTACTTGCCCGCACTAAAAGCGATAGTGCCACGATCCAAAAGCAACAACAATTCATTGCGTTTGGATACCGGCGTTTGTTCCAGCGTCGACAGAGCTTTTACGGGAGCACCGCTGGCAAATTCGTAGCGAGCCTGGTTAAGCCCCGCAGAGGTTGCGCATCCGGACGTCAGGCCGATTACCAGTAGCAACAGGCCGAGGCGGGTGAATAACATAGATAGGTTGGGTGCGATGCGCTTGCTCTCGTTCATGCTCGGTTGAGAGGCAAGCACCCTCGCTGTACCTGTTTAGCGGCCGCGTTCGGCCTTTACCAACCGATGATCGGCTGGGAAGCTTCACGCGCGATCTCGACGTTGTCTGTCCAGGAGATCTCGCCCGTGCTCAGGTTTGTCAATTCCAGCGTCATGCTGTAGTAGATCAGTCTGCGCTCGTTGAGCCGAATCTGTCTTGGCTGTTTCTTTTCAATCGAGCGTAAGGTACCCGAGAGTATGTAATCAGCACCCAGCTGTCGGCCTTCGCTCACGCGCTCTTCAACGGGAACAAAGCCTGCGTATTGGTAGTCGGTTTCATCGCCTATGTTCTGTCGCTGCCGGCGGTTTAGAAAACGAAACTGTTTGGATTTAATCAGGTTGGCGCGGATGTCATCGGCGATACCGCCGGTGTTGATGTGTTCCGAGGTTTCATTGGCGATGCCGTACGAAATGATAACGGGACGGTTGCCCACCTCGTTCACTTCTGGGTCGGCCAGCAGACTGGACGACAGAGTTGCAACGATGTCCTGTTTATCCGAGAAATCGTAACGCGCGTCAACGTGGTATTCATTCTGCGGGTCAATATTTCGTGCAGTGGATGCACAACCGATCAAGCTGACGGTAGCAACCGTTATGATCACCGCTTGCGCCAGAGTTTTAGCGAGCGGCATACTGCGTATTTGCATGGTCATCTGTCGTCCTCTTGTGCCGTGTGCATCGATTTATCAAACGGCTCGTTGTTATTTAATGGCTTGGTGGGAGTCTAGCCGCTTTTTCGGCCCCGTCTGATGCCCAAGCCGGTGAAGCCGACTCATGCGCAGCCCACAGAATCGTTAAAAGTCACTGCGGGTTCGTCGTACCGCATCTTTCCATGTGACCTGCAATCGCTCGCGTCGTTCCACTGACAGGGTCGATTGGAATGCGGCATCTTGTTGCCAATTGGAGACCAAATCGGCGGTGGAGTGGTAAACCCCCACTTGCAGGCCTGCCAGATAGGCAGCACCGAGGGCGGTGGTTTCGGTTTGTCTGGGGCGCTGAACATCCGCATCGAGCACGTCTGAGAGAAACTGGCACACCCAATTATTGTTCACCATGCCGCCATCGACGCGCACCGTCTCAAGCGTTGCGCCATCGGCTCGCATGGCCTCGAATAAGTCCTGCGTCTGAAAGCACACCGACTCAAGGGCTGCTCGCGCCAGCACGGCGGGGCCACTGTCGCGGGTGAGGCCAAACAACGCACCGCGGGCATCGGGATCCCAATAGGGTGCGCCCATACCGGTAAAGGCCGGCACCAGCACCACACCGTGATCGTCATCAACGGTTTGGGCAAGATTTTCGGTTTCAGAGGCTGAGCCGATAACGCCCAAGCCATCACGCAACCATTGCACGGCGGCGCCGGCGACGAAGATCGAGCCTTCCAGAGCGAAGGTGGTCTCCCCACCCAATCGATAGCCGACGGTGGTGAGCAAGCGATTATCCGAGGCGATTGCCTGCTTGCCAGTGTTTAGCATGACAAAACACCCGGTACCATAGGTGCTCTTCACCATGCCCGGTTCAAAGCACACCTGCCCGAAGGTGGCGGCGTGCTGATCGCCGGCAACGCCGGCAATCGGTAGCGATTGGCCCAGCACATCGCGCTCGCTGGTGGCAAAATCAGCAGCGCAGTCCAACACCTCGGGTAATAGGGCGCTGGGTACATTTAGTAAGGACAATAAATCGGCATCCCATTCATTGGTATGGATGTTAAACATCAGCGTGCGCCCGGCGTTGGTGGCATCGGTAACGTGACGCTTACCGTTGCTGAGGCGCCAGATCAGAAACGAATCAATGGTGCCGAAGGCCAGTTCGCCGTTTTCCGCCCGGCCACGAGCCCCATCCACCTGATCGAGAATCCAACCGACCTTGGTGCCGGAAAAATACGGGTCCAGCAGCAGCCCGGTTTTCGCCGTGACGGTGGCCTCGTGCCCTGCAGCTTTGAGTAGGCGGCAGGTCTCAGCGGTGCGGCGGTCTTGCCATACAATGGCGTTGTAGATGGGTTTGCCGCTGGAGCGTTCCCAGATGACGGTAGTTTCTCGCTGATTGGTGATGCCGATACCGGCGACTGTGCGGCCTGCGCTGTCGGCTTTGGCCAGCGCCTCGTGACACACTTTGAGCGTCTTGGTCCAGATCTCTTCAGGATCGTGTTCCACCCAGCCAGGCTTGGGGTAGAGTTGCGTAAACTCCCGTTGAGCGGTGGCGAAGGCGTCGCCGTTTTTCTCAAACAGCATGGCTCTGGAACTGGTTGTTCCCTGATCGATACTTAGAATGAGTGGCTGGGACATGGTGCGCTCCTGCAATAAGGTGAGCCGTATCTTATACAAACACCTGAACGATGTTTGTGGTATCAAGTCAGATCCCGGTTCACTTACAGGCATGGAAAATTACACTTTTATGAGTTCAACGTTACCCAAAAACGGTTCTGCCAAGCCATGCGACTACGACATGGTCGTGATCGGCGCGGGCATCAACGGTGCCGGTATTGCCCGCGATGCCGTTGGTCGGGGTCTGTCGGTGCTGCTGTGCGAAAAAGATGACATCGCCCAACACACATCCTCTGCCAGCACCAAGCTCATACACGGTGGCTTGCGTTACCTTGAGCACTACGATTTTTTGCTGGTGCGGCATGCGTTGCAAGAGCGCGAGGTGTTACTGCGGGCAGCGCCGCACGTCATCTGGCCGTTACGTTTTATCCTGCCACACCATAAAGCGCTGCGACCGCGGTGGCTGATTCGTCTGGGCCTGTTTTTGTACGATCACATAGGTGGGCGACGGCTGCTGCCCGGTTCGCATTCAGTGAATCTAAAAGAGCACGTGAGCGGTCAGTCGCTGAAGCCGGAATTCACCAGCGGGTTTGAATACTCGGACTGCTGGGTGCAGGATGCCCGGCTGGTAACTCTGAATGTCATGGATGCGGCCAGTCGGGGGTGTGACGTGCGGGTGCGCACCGAAGTAACAGACCTTACGCGTAAGGACGGCTCTTGGGACATTAAACTCCAGGATCAGTTGTCGCAGACTGAATCGAGCGTGACGGCTCGTCTGGTGGTGAACGCCTCGGGGCCCTGGGTAGAGAAAACGCTTGGCCTCGACCAGGCGCACGACTCACAACACGGCGTCCGGCTGGTCAAAGGCAGTCACGTGGTGGTGCCCAAGCTGTTCGACCACCCCTACACCTATATTTTTCAAAATGCCGACAATCGTGTGTTGTTTGCCGTGCCCTATGAAACTGACTACACGCTGCTTGGGACAACCGATGTGGAAGTGGCGGATGAACCCGGTCAGGAGAAGATCGAGCAGAGCGAGGTGGACTACATCTGCGGAGCGGTGAGTGAATACTTCAACAAACCCGTATCCCCAGAGAGCATCGTCTGGCATTACAGTGGGGTTCGTCCGTTATACGACGACGCGTCAGAAAACGCCTCGACCGTGACCCGCGACTACAAACTCGATCTGGATGTGCGGATGAACGCGCCGATTCTGTCCGTATACGGCGGCAAGATCACCACGTACCGCAAATTGGCTGAACAAGCGGTGGATATGCTCAGGCCCCAATTAGGGCTGTTGGCGGAAGGCTGGACGGCGAATGCGAGTTTGCCCGGGGGGGATATTCCGAACGCTGACTTTGAGGCTTATCTCGGGCTGCAACAAGCCAATTACCCCGGGCTCGATGAAGCCATCGTGACCGACTACGTGCGCAACTACGGCACCCGAGTCGGACACATTATCGGTTCGGCCCATGACACATCTGGATTGGGTCAGCACTTTGGGGGTCCTCTGTACCAGGCTGAAGTGGATTATCTCGTCCATCACGAGTGGGCCCGCACCGCCGAAGACATACTGTGGCGCAGAAGCAAGAAAGGGCTGCACGTACCGCCAGAGACAGCCGCTGACCTGCAAGCGTATCTGGACGTCAATTACGCGTTTCAGCAAGGGCATAGCACCGCGGACTCGTAGGTGGTATCGCTGGAGCGACGGCCGGAGCTGCTTGATTACGCCCTGTTGACATCCCTTGCGGCGGTCTTTGGCAGTAGTTTCCTGTTTACCCATTTAGCGGTTCAGTCGATACCGCCTGTCACCGTCGTGGCAGCGCGTATCGGTCTGGCAGCTGTGGTGATTCTGCTGGCGCTGCGCCTCAGTGGCCAGCACTTACCGAAAGGCCCGGTTTGGGGCTGGATATACGCCTCAGCCTTATTCGGCAACGCCATACCCTTTAGCCTCATCTCTTGGGGGCAGCAAACTGTGGACGCTGGGCTAACGGCGATTTTTATGGCCGTGATGCCGCTCACCACTGTGGTGTTGGCGCACTTTGTAACCAGCGATGAAAAACTCAATCGCTGGACATTAGCCGGTGTGTTGCTCGGCTTAGCCGGTGTGATGGTGTTGATGGGTTGGCAAGCCCTATCGCAGCTTGGTCGCGACACCTGGCCTCAGCTGGCGATCTTGCTGGGGGCGATGTGCTACGCCATCAACGCGCTGATTACCCGAAATCTGACGCACTTGTCGAAATGGCCAATGAGTGCCGGGTTGATGTTGGCGGGGTTCTCGCTCACTTTTCCGATGGCCCTGTGCTTCGAGTCGCCTTGGCAGATTCGTCCCTCACAGAGCTCCATGTTTGCCGTGCTCGCGCTGGCGGTCGGTCCGACGGCACTGGCCACGTGGTTGATTCTGCTCATCATCGGGCGCCGCGGAGCCTCGTTCTTAAGTCAGATCAATTTTATGGTGCCGGTGTTTGGTATCGTGTTTGGCGCGGTATTTTTGCGTGAGCGGTTACCGGGCAACGCTTGGATAGCGTTGATCGCGATATTGCTGGGTGTCGCGATTGCAAGACGCGGTTCGAGCGTTATCACCAAACGGTAAAACTACACCGCCGTCTCGAGCACGTCTAACACGACATCCTTATTCTCCTTACACAGTTGTAAACCGTACGCAAGCCACCGACGAGGTGACGCGGTAATACTACCGACATAGAAGAACGCGGCAATTCTCGCTGTCGTACTTGCGACAGTTTTTAGTGGATGTGTAGATGGCTGGTGGAAGACCAGCATTAAGGCCCTCGATTGGGGGCCTTTTTTTTGCGCTTAACATCAGGCAATTCTACTTTACACGGTTGTATACAGGGCGCAAAGCATACGCAATGGTAGAGCCCGACAATGGATTTAAAGGAGCTGGGATCACACCAAAGTTATCCACCGCATCCAACCAGATTGATAACCTTTTAACCTAACTTCAGTATTCATCGGAGAAATATACGACATGAAAAATTTAACTAAATCAATGGCGGCCTCAGCTTTGATCTTCGCTTTTGCAGCGCCCGCATCTGCCGCCGTGCAAGCCGACGTAGCATTGGATGTACGTTTGGCAGCAGGTCCGAACAGTGATGTCATGGTCGATGTAGCCGAGGATGGCAGTATTGTCACTCTTAATGGTTACGCAGACAAAAATATCAGCCTAATTGATATCGAAGAAGCCGCTCGGCGTAACGGTGCTGCGGAAGTTATTAACAACGTTCATTACCACCAATAACAGCTCCAGCGAGCACGTAACGATCGAAAAGCCCTCGTTTGAGGGCTTTTTTGTGAGCGGCTCCTCAATCTACGCTCTTTTGCTCACAATTTTTTTGGGTTTAGAAAAACACACAAATAAGTAGTGATGTTTACACCAATGTAACTTTATCGCAAAGCTGTGGCGATTATGGAAACCGTTATCGATATTAACGGCTCGGGAAACTGACACGACGGGGCCAAGTTGACTAAAACTTTTCACAGAACAATCGAACCACTTAACCCTAAAAAGGCAAACCCATCATGAACACCTTAACCAAGACAGTAACGGCAACTGTACTCATTTTCGCCACCTTCATTCCAGCGTATGCAGCTGTTGCACCTGGCATCGTTACCGATATCCAGGCCGCCGTCGGCCCATCGAACACTATCGATATCGGTGTTGAAGGCGATACCGTGACATTGACAGGCTACGTAGCGGACTTTGAAACCATGCGTGAGCTGGAACGCGTCGCAAAAACCAATGGTGCTAACAACGTCATCATCAACGTGATTCGCCCTAAAGAGTCAGGCGATTAATGAGTTAACAAAATTTTCACTAGTTTAATAAAAAGGTTAATTCATTATGAACATTCTGCTCAAGACAATCACCGCTACCGCTTTTGTACTGGCAATCACAGCGCCTGCAATGGCATTTACCACAGTCGTATTGCCCAACATCGTCGAACACGTTCGAACTGAGGCTGGTCCCGATACCGAGATACGGATAAACGTCGATGGCAATTCGTTGGTGCTAACCGGCTACATCGAGGATTACTCAAAGATGCTTGAGCTTGAGCAACTTGCCAGAGAACGTGGCGCTATTAACGTCGTGGTCTATGTGATCAGATCAGAGTAAGACGTCGCGCACCGGATGTCCGTGTTGCGACACAAATCGCGCAACCCGCCGGTGAAAGCCTGGCAACGAAAGCCCTCTTAGTCAGGGTCTTTTTTTGGTTGATTTATATTGCCGTTTAATGGCGCACAATTTTAACGATTTTACGGCGTTGTAAAGTGAGTGTAATACGTCTGAGATGCACGGTAGAGATACTGCATGCACTCGACTAAAACCATGCAAACAACGTACAGGATAACTACGATGGAACACTCACTCTTATCGGCAACGGCAGAAGCACTGGTGCTTACATTCTCGGCTCCGGCGATGTCCACCATTGCTTCAGACCTGTACGAAGACGTCCAATCGGCAGCCGGCCATGACAGCAGTGTGTTGGTGGAGGTAGAAGGTGATACGGTTATTCTTACCGGCTATGTTCGTGACGTCGATGCGTTGCAAGCGATAGAACGCTCGGCAGAAATGAACGGCGCCAACGTGGTGGTCAATAGAGTACTGCACGTCAGCTAACGCTTTGCGAACGGGTCAATCGTAATGGACGAAGCGCTAGGGCTCAGTAGCCGGGCGTGTTGCGCTCGACCCATCGGGCGGTGCCGTCGGCCAGAGTTTCTTTTTTCCAAAACGGCGCACGACTTTTCAACGCTTCCATCAAGTAACGCACTGCTTCAAAAGCGTCTTTGCGATGCATCGACCAAGCGGTGGTGAGTACAATCGGCTCACCGGGTGTCATAGCCCCCACCCGGTGCACAATCAGTGCATCGATCAGGCGCCATTTTTCAGACGCATCGTCAATGATGTGCTGCAGCTCTTTTTCTGTCATCCCAGGATAGTGTTCCAACCTCATTCCAACGACAGGATCGCCTTCATTAACGCTACGCATGGTGCCAATAAAATTAGCGGTTGCCCCAAAACTACCCGGTGTTAAGGTCTTTTCGTGGCTAGCCTGCAGCGCTGCCGGATCGAATGAGCCTTCGATAATAAGAACCGGCATGAGCGTTCAGCCGCCCGTGATCGGTGGGAAAAAAGCCACCTCATCCCCGTCTTTGACAGGATGATCGATTTGCTCATGCGAGTGATTCACTGAACACACCACGTGCGCGGGCATGTCGGCAATGCGGGTGGCGGCAGCCCAGACATCAGATACTGTGGCCGCATCAGCCGCATCCACCTCGCGCAGTGCGTCGGGTATATCTTCTTTCAGGCTGGCAAAAAATTTGACGTAAATGGCCATTGGCGGTGTTGGCTGACGAAAACGCAAGAGACGTGACATCATAACCAAGAACGCGTGGAACCGAGCATACGATGTCTGAACTGACCCATTTCGACGAAGCTGGCAATGCCCACATGGTGGATGTGGGGGATAAATCGATCACACACCGTGTCGCCGAGGCCGCGGGAGAAATCCGCATGGAGCCTGAAACCTTCGCCATGGTGGCTGCGGGTACTCACAAAAAAGGCGATGTGCTCGGAATCGCCCGTGTTGCCGGCATCATGGCGACCAAGCGCACCAGTGACCTGATTCCGCTCTGCCACCCGATCGGTCTGACGAAAGTGGCGGTGGAATTTGAACTGGGTCACGATGCGCATGTTATACACTGCTGGTGTCGCACGGAAACCCGCGGTCAGACTGGCGTCGAAATGGAGGCGTTAGCTGGCGTGCAGGTTGCTTTATTGACCATCTATGACATGTGTAAGGCAGTGGATCGTGGAATGGTAATAGATCAGGTACGTTTGATGGCCAAATCGGGCGGAAAATCCAAAGACTATATCCGTCCGGTATAGAAGGTGTGGCCGCCTTTTTGTCACCGGCTTCTATACTGCTGCAAGGACATCTAAATAGGCTAGGCAGCCGAGTTGCGGCGGTGGTCTGAATTAGGCCAAGTCGCGCCGTTAACGCATGATTTTTTGAATTTGATTTTTTTCGTTTACCGGGATGCGCACAATTAAAATTCTCAAATGGGCAGCGATCACGATCGTTGCATTAGTCGTTGTGATCGGCGTCGGGCTGGTCTTGATCGTTAATGGCATGGACTGGAACAAGTTCAGAAACACCATCGAAGAGCAAGCCGCCAAGCACACCGGTCGGGAGCTCACGATCGCAGGGGACTTGTCACCGTCGTTTTTCCCCTGGGCTGGCATTTCGTTCGGCCAGGTATCGTTGGCTAACGCGGACGGTTTCGGAGGTGATGTGTTCGCCAATGTCGACAGCGCCGATGTAAAGGTGGAGCTGCTGCCGCTATTAAAGCGCGAGATAAACGTGAAAAGCGTTGAGCTTCACGGCATGAACCTTAATCTCGAGCGTAACGCCGACGGCGCGACCAATTGGGATGATCTAACCCAGCGCGAAAGCAGCACCACCACCGAAGACGATCAAGGTACCACCACTGAGGTGGAAGGTAATTCGCCCACCATCGCCGCTTTGGCCGTGGGAGGCGTCAACATCAGTGACGCCAACGTAAGCTGGGTCGATGCGATGGCTGGTACGGATGTTAAGTTGAACGACTTTGCTCTCACCACGGGAGCGATTGAGCTTGATGCTCCATTCGATCTTTCATCCACGTTTGCACTCAGTAGCAACTCAATGGGATTGCAAGCAGACGTCAGCACCAACGCTGAAGTCAGCGTGAACCTGGATCAGCAGGTGTACTCGCTGTCCGGTCTGGTTCTCGATATCGATGCCGCCGGCGCTGCGCTGCCTAACGGTGCGCTCAAAGCGAACCTGGCAGGGGACGTGATGGCCGAATTGGCTGAAGACAAGCTGGATGTGGCTGGCCTTGTGCTAAAAACCATGGGCATTGAGTTGACGTCCAGCGCAACCGTTAACGGGCTCAGCACCGAACCGGTCATCGCAGCGATGGCGTCTTCGAATTCGTTTAACCCGGCAGATGTCATGGCAGCTCTAGGCATAGAGGTGCCAGTGATGGCAGACGCTAGCGCCATGTCGCAAGCATCGATGTCGATGAACATTAACGCCACAGCGCAAACGTTGTCGATAGACGACATCATCCTCAAGCTGGATCAATCCACCCTTACCGGAACTGCCGCTGTCCCCAGCCTTGCCGGTGCTGCACCGCCGGTACGTTTCGATTTGGCACTCGATGTCATTGATGCTGATCGGTATTTAGCCCCAACGGCCGAAGCTGGCACCGACGCAGCAGGCAGCGGCGACACCACAGCCACCGCGTCCACAGAGGGTGACACGCCGATCGAATTGCCGTTGGAGATGATTCGTGGCCTCGACATCGATGGCAAACTCAGTGCGGGTGAAATCAAAGTGGCAGGCTTGACCACCACCGATTTGATCGTACCGATAACGGCAAAAAATGGCGTAGTGTCGCTCACCGATCTAAGCGCAGCTCTGTATCAGGGAAAGCTCTCAGCGACGTCTAGTCTGGATGCAACAGGGGATGTGGGCCGGATGCGCGCGGCGTTCAATCTGGCCGGGATTCAAGCAGAGCCTTTGCTGGAAGATCTCAGCGATGGGGACTCACCGCTCAGTGGTACGGGCAATGTTGCATTCGATCTGAACACCGCCGGGGCAAGCGTTGATGCCTTGACAGCGGCGCTGGACGGTACTTTCGATACGGCTTTCACCGACGGGGCGGTCAATGGTATTAATATCGGTTATCAGTTGCGGCGCGCGAAAACACTACTGACCGGGCAGCAGATGCCCGAGCAGGCCGATGTGAAAAAAACCGATTTCTCGTCGTTGAAGGTCAGCGGTACGCTTAACGATGGAGTGATGTCATCCGACGATCTGGACTTGCGCTCACCGCTGTTACGGGTCGGTGGCGCTGGGACTGTTGCCGTGCCGCAGGAATTGATCGATTACACAGCGACCATCAAGATCACTTCCACGGCGGAAGGTCAGGGCGGTGAGGATTTACAATCGCTAAACGGTCTGGCACTGGATGTACCGATTCAGGCAACCTTTGCGGCGTTAGCCGCTAACCCTGCCTCGGTCATCTTCAATGGCCTGAAGGATAACTTGACCAGCAATTTGCAAAATCAGGCAAAAGCTGCGGCGCAAGCAAAACTGGACGAAGAGAAAGCGAAAGTTGAGGCTCGCTTGAACGCCGAGAAGGCGAAAGCCCAGGAGCGGTTGGATGCTGAAAAGGCTAGGGCGCAAGAACGCTTAGATGCTGAAAAGGCGAAAGTGCAAGACCGCGTTGAGGAAGAAGCCAAGAAGGCAGCTAATAAGTTAAAGAAAGGTCTGGGTGGGTTACTGGGTCAGTAAGCGGAAGATACCCATTCACGCTTTAAGGGGTTCTAAACAATCGTCAGATACTAGCCGTCAATGACTAGCCTGACGTTTGTTCAGCTTTGCATTAAGAATCGAACAATCATCCAACCGATTCCAATCATGATAACGCCGTGAATCAAAGCCACGATAAATAGTTTAGCCGGCGCCACCTTGCCGGCGTCATCACTGTTGTCCCAGCGAGGCTTAGCACCTTTGGCTGTGCGATGACGCGATGGCTTTCGCTCATTGGTCAGTAACATGATTACTGAATCCAGTGACTGTCGCTGTCGTTATCCGTATCGGAAAGCCCCAGTTCTCCCAACGGCTTGTAAGCGTCGATAGGCGTATCAGCTTCAGGTGCCCACAGCGCATCGTAGGCTTGGAGCAGTGGTGAGGGGGTGATGACTGATTCACTGACCTCGTCGTGATTCCACGCCATGCTGTAGGCCGGAGCGCTTGCGACGATCATTAGTGTAAGAGCGGTGATGTGTGTTTTAAGGTTTTTCATAGGTTGCTTCCGTTCGGTGATCACACCGGGTTGATAAGTTGAGGCATCGTGTTTCTGATGTAGCTAGTATCGGTACGGAAGGTTGAACAGGCTATTCGCGGGGTTTACAAATAGGTATGGATCGGTGTTCGGTGTGATTTCGACATTTAGAGAGAGTTGCGACCGTCTTCTCAGCTGCAATCCAAAAAACTAGACCTACAGCAACAATGTTGGAGAAACCCTGCGCATTTTTTCCCATGTGGAATATGATGAATTTTTGACAGCTGCAGCGCAGAATGTCGCAGTGGGTTGGACTAATATTGGTTAAGTCGCCGTTTCAGGGAATAGCGCACACACGGATAGCGCAGACAAGGATTGACACATACCATGAGAAAGACAGTCTTAAAGGCCCTTAGCGCCGGGTTGATGGGGTTTGTGGTCGGGTGTGCGCAGGTCGAGATCGCCAATCACGGGCCGCAACCTGAGTTGCGCCGGGTCGCTGTGGATTTGGTCAGTGTGCTCGGGCAGCTGCCGGGTCTCGATCCGCATTCAACCACCACTCGTGTGTCGCGAGATCCATCCGACTTTGGCGTTGCGGTGGCAAACGCTTTACGAGATGTCGGTTATGGCGTACAACGCACCTCGTCTGATGAGAGCGTGAACCGGCTGAGCTATAAGCGCACGCAAACGGTTGATACCGCTCGCACCACCACCGAATTTGAAGTGGGTTTGCGCGGGGTTCGCGTCACCCGCGCCTACAGCCAATCGGGCGATCAATGGGTACCGGCCTCCCCGATCCGGGTATACGGCTCTGAACCGACTCGGGTTCTCGTCAATGACGAGCTGCACTCACAGGATCAACCAGCGCGAACAAGTAAAGCCAGGCGCGTGTTGAGTGGCGTGGTATTCCACGACGCACAGGGCACTGTCATCGATTCCAGACGTTTCACCGTGCTGGTACGCGCTCGCGCGAACAGCGGCGATGCCAGCCGCGTCAGTGCGGTGCAGCGATCATTATCCCTGGGCCAGTCGTCGGTGTTTGGCCGGCAACGAGCGTTGGCGGCAACAGATCAACGACAATTCGAACCCGTTGCCGAAGTCATGCTGACATTTCGTGCTGACGATCCGGCGACTCTCGGGGTACGCAACAAGCGCGCGATCGCCGCGTTGCTCCAGCGCCACCAGCCGGGTGCGGATCGATTCATTATTCAAGGCTGCAGCCAGGGTGCCTCGTTGGCGTGGGACGGCACAGAAAGAGTATCGCTGGAACGCCAACAACGCGTAAACAAGGAGTTGCTGGTCTCGGGCGTATCGCCTGCGGCCATTGCCGAAGAAGGCTGCAAGCGACGAAGCGCAGAGTCTGAATTGCCCGAGCGATCGGTGCGATTGCAACTAACAAGAGAAATCAATTCCCTGACGAACTAGTCGTAGTTCGGTTGCGAACCCGGGGTGAAACAAGAGACAATGGAAATGGATCGATTAAACAAGCGGTTGGGTGCTGGACTTTTCGTTGCAGGCCTGATGGCGATGAGTGCCGGGTGTTCTATTGCGAGCAAAAACGCAAACGGTGGGGTGGATTCAGTGCCCAACTATGAGCTGATTGCGGAGAACATGCTGGATGTGCTTGCCGCCGATGAGCGTCTGCACTACACCAACACTACCTTTCAGATTACTCAGCCAGAAACGCCATTTGCCGAAGCGCTCTACAACCAGTTGAACGAGCGAGGCTACGGTGTCCAGCTGGTGTCCGGTGATGTTGGAGCAAACTTTATCCGCTATGAGGCGAGGCCTTTGGAAACCGATCAAGGCACCGTTGAGCTGTACTCGATGAGTGTGAGGGACGTCACTGTCGAACGACAGTACTGGGTGATGGATGGCAAGAGTGTGCCAACCTCTCCTGTCACCTTGACCACCGATGTCGTTCGTGAGGTGGATCTGGATGATCGGTTGTTCGAGGCTGAACTCGACCCTGAGATTTCGCGGGTGGTCTACGTCGACACCGGGGCGCCCGAGGTGGTGCTCATCAATAAACCTGCGCCGGTCGCTGAGGGCTTTGTTAATACCCCATCAGAGCCTGTTCGTCTGCGCAACGTGTACGACATTCGCAAAAGTAACTTTGCCTCGGTGTTTAAGCAGTACAACAATGTATCCCGTGTCACTTTAGTGTTTGGAAACGATTCGCTGACTCTGGGCAATCGCAACCGAGCGATTCTCCACAAGCTTGCCAGGGAAATCAATCCCGAGACCGACATTATCTCCATCATTGGCTGCAGTCATGGCAACACCGCCTTACAGAGCGGGAATCAGTTGTTAGCAGAAGGCCGGGCACAGCGGGTCACCGAATCGTTGATGTTCGCTGGTGTAAAACCTGATCTGATCATGGATGAAGCGTGCTGGGCAGAGGGCTATTGGGATGATGTGGCTCCCCGTCGCGGTGTTCTTGTCACCCACAAACGTTTAAAAGGCGAGAGTTAGGAATCCGGAGGCTACAGTGCGTACTGCGATAAAAGCCGTCGTTCTATGTGCAAGCCTTGCGTTTACGGCGGCGGTGTCAGCCATCGATCTGGTGAGCACCAAAGGGCAAGTAGCCCGGTTGGGGCCGGTGTTGGCCTCCACAAACTGGACCTTGGTGATGCTATGGGCACACGACTGCGTACCGTGTGAACGTCAAAAGCCGATGATTGAAAAATTTCATACCGATACCTTCAAACGCGGTGTGAAAGTAGTCGGTGTGTCGACTGACGCGACTGCATTGCGGGATAAAGCGGAAAAAATCTATCGCGCTACCCGCACCAGCTTTGATACTTACTACTTTGAAGGCACAAATTTTAAAACCGATTTTCTCGCCTTCACCGGACAGGACTTTCTTGGCACACCCACTTATATGGTGTTCGATCCTGACGGTATTCTCAAGGTGATGCATACCGGGTCGGTGACACGCGGGATGCTCGATGAACTGTTCAAGCCGATGTTGAAAGAGCGGGTGTTTACCCCTTCGGTGGATATCCTGCAGTAGCGAAGATGACGTTGTGCCCCGTCAGGCCGATGCATCGCACCAGCCTGACGAATTCATTCAACAGTCGCGGCGCACTAGAAGCGCGTCGCGGTGGCCAGTTCATAATCCTTCTGCCAGGGCTCAGGTCGACATTGATCATCAAGTAAACAACCGGGATCGATCGTTGGATAAAGGTCTGCGTAGGTGGTCAATTCACTGCCGTGCACACGGTGCTGAATGTGGCGCGCATCCAGCTCCTCAACCCCATTCAAACCTGCAGCGCCAGCCAGTTCCACCAGATTTTTAACCGTTTCACGGTGAAAGTTGGCCACGCGTTGCTTCTTATCAGACACCACCAACGCCTTCTGACGTTCTGAGTTAGTGGTGGCAATGCCAGTTGGGCAGCGATCGGTGTTGCACGAACGTGCTTGGATACAACCCAAAGACAACATAAAGGCGCGTGCGCAATTCACCGTGTCTGCCCCCAACGCCATCGCTCGAACGATGTGAAAGGCGGAGAACATTTTCCCCGAGGCGATGATGCGCATTCGATCGCGCAGACCAAAGCCGATGAGGGTGTTGTGCACATAAATAAGCCCATCACGCAGCGGGGTGCCAACCGAATTGGTGAACTCCGCCGGCGCCGCTCCCGTGCCCCCTTCGCCGCCATCGACGGTAATGAAATCGGGGGTGATGTCGGACTCAATCATCGCTTTGCAGATGCTGAGGAATTCATGCTTGTTGCCTAAGCATAATTTAAATCCAATTGGCTTGCCGCCGGAGAGCTCACGCAGCTTTTGCACAAAGTGCATCAGTTCAAGCGGTGTGGAAAAGGCAGAATGGGCGGCAGGTGACAACACCGACTCACCCATGGGTACGTGACGTATGCGGGCAATCTCTTCGGTGACTTTAGCCGCTGGTAACAGGCCGCCGTGGCCGGGCTTGGCACCCTGGGAGAGTTTGATTTCAATCATCTTGACTTCATCGCGCGAGGCATTCTTGGCGAACAAGTCCGAATCAAACCCGCCTTCTTTCTTGCGGCAGCCAAAATAGCCGGTGCCAATTTGCCAGATCACATCAGCGCCCTGTGACAGATGAGCATCGCTCAAACCGCCTTCGCCGGTGTTGTGGGCGAAACCGCCAATCTTTGCGCCACCGTTAAGCGCTTTAACAGCGTTTGCACTTAAGGCACCATAGCTCATGGCCGAGATGTTAAGCACCGACGCATCGTACGGTTGGCTGCACTGCCCCCCGCCAAACGTGACCCGTGGGTCCATGTCTTCGAGGTGCTTGGGATTCATCGAATGGTTTATCCACTCATAGCCGTCACGATTCACGTCCATGATGGTGCCAAAGGGGCGAGTGTCGCGACTGTTTTTGGCGCGTTGATACACCAGCGCACGATATTCTCTTGCGATGGGACGCCCGTTCAGTTCGTCTTCAACAAAGTACTGCTGAATTTCAGGGCGTACGGTTTCGAACCAATAACGCATACGTCCTAGCAGTGGATAGAGCCTGCGAATTGCGTGCTTTTCCTGATACATGTCGTAGACGCCCAATCCGATCAGGGGCAGCACGACGAGGAATGCGCACAGCATAGGCGTCCAGAAAAACGATATCACCACAATCGCAAGGCTTAGCGCGATTGAGCCGTAAACAAAGATTTGTCTCACGGTCATGGTTGAATGGCATCCTCGGTCGTTGAATGGGAGAGCTATACTACCGCGTATGAACCGAGCCAGCATTGACCAACGCGTACTTCTTTGGTTCGAGAAGTCGGGCCGAACGCATCTGCCCTGGCAACAGGACCCAACGCCTTACCGGGTTTGGGTCTCTGAAATCATGTTGCAGCAAACACAGGTCGCCACCGTCATTCCTTATTATGAAAAGTTTATGGCGCGCTTTGCGACGCTGGAATCGCTGGCGACAGCCCCCATCGACGATGTCTTATCGCACTGGTCAGGGCTGGGTTATTACGCCCGTGCCCGCAATCTGCATCGCTGCGCAATGCTCGTGTTCCGCCAGCACAACGGGCATATGCCCGATACACTGGAAGATTTGCAAGCGCTACCGGGTATCGGGCGCTCTACGGCTGGCGCGATTTTGAGTCTATCGCAAGGTATCCCGCAACCGATACTCGATGGCAACGTCAAACGCGTGTTGGCACGTCATCAGGCCGTGGCGGGATGGCCGGGACAAAGTAAGGTGCTAAAACGGTTGTGGGAGATAGCCGAAGAGCTCACCCCCAGCCAGCGCTGCGGGGAGTTCAACCAAGCCATGATGGATTTGGGGGCCACGCTGTGCACGCGCAGCAAACCCGATTGCCCCCGCTGCCCCTTGGCCGATGATTGTCAGGGGCTTGCCACGGGTGACCCGACGCAGTTTCCGGGGAAGAAACCCAAGCAAGAGAAGCCGGTGAAATCAACGATCATGCTGCTGATAAAAAACGAATCGGGTGAGACTTTACTGGAGCGGCGGCCGCCGTCCGGTATCTGGGGTGGGCTGTGGAGCTTGCCGGAAGTGAGACCGGGTGATGGGAACGAGACGGCGGAAACACCGTCAGTTGAACGTGCGATCGAGACGTCAAGCCCGGACATTCCCGCGTCGGTGGCGGCTGCCCAATCGGTGGTGCGCTTTCGGCACACCTTCAGCCACTACCATCTGGACATCGATGTACGCGAAATGCAGGGTGCGCATCACAAGGCGGATGCGGTTAGTGAGACAAGCGATTGCGTGTGGTGGGATACTAGCCAGAAGTTGCCCGGGGGCATAGCCGCCCCCATTGCAAAAATACTAACGAAATCGTTCGGAGATTTATTGTGACCAGACTGGTGCAGTGTGCCAAGCTCGGAAAAGAGGCCCCCGGTCTCGAGCGCCCGACCTACCCGGGGGAATTGGGTAAGAGGATTTGGCTGAACATCTCGCAAGAGGGCTGGGACGCATGGGTATCACACCAAACCATGCTGATTAACGAATACCGCTTGACGCCGGTAGATCCCAAAGCCCGCAAGTTTCTGGAAGAAGAGATGGAGAAGTTTCTGTTCACGGGAGAGGTCACTCCAATATCGGGTTATGTTCCCCCCGAAAGCTAGGATTGTTGGGTCATTTCTACCGTGAAGGGCCCCCTCATTGGCATCGATCTGGGCACCACCAACAGCCTGATTGCTGTGTGGCGTGCCGGTGATGAGGGCGACGATGACAAACCTTGCGCAGAGCTCATCCCCAACAGCGCAGGCCAGGTGCTTACTCCCAGTGCGGTCAGCATCGATGACGATGGCGATGTCCTGATCGGGGATGCGGCTGCGCAACGTCGGGTAGGCCACGCCGATGTTACCTGCACCGAGTTCAAGCGCGATATGGGCAGCACGCGCATCTATCGATTAGGCTCCCGAAGCTTTACCCCCGAACAGCTCTCGGCGTTGATTCTGACATCCCTTAAAAAAGACGCCGAGGTGTTTTTGGGTGAAGCCGTCACCCACGCGGTCATCAGCGTGCCCGCCTACTTCAACGATACCCAACGTAACGCCACCATTGCAGCGGCACGCCTAGCCGAGTTACATGTCACCCGATTGGTTAACGAGCCCACGGCAGCGGCGATCGCTTATGGGCTTGCCATTGATGGTGAAAATGATGGCCCATCGTCCACGCTGGTGTTTGATCTGGGCGGTGGAACCTTTGATATTTCGGTGGTCGAGCAGTTCGACGGGGTGATAGAAATTAAAGCCTCCACCGGTGACAACTATCTGGGCGGTGAGGACTTTACCCAAGCCATTGCCATGGCGCTGGCCTTGAAGCTCGATATACCCGAAGCGCAGTGGGCCATTCTCGACCCAGGCGAACGCGCGCACTTTATCAGCGCTGCAGAACGACTCAAACACGCCTTGTCCGACACCAACAAGGCCGAGGCGCGCGTGCAATACCAGAACGAAACACACGAATTCACCTTCACTGAAAAAGACTTTGAAAAAGCGGTAGAACCGTTACTGGAACGCATCCGGCGACCAGTAAAGATGGCGCTCAGAGATGCACGGCTCGAACCTGAAAAGCTCGATAACATCGTGCTCGTGGGCGGCAGTACCCGCATGCCCATTGCCCGCAAGCTGGTGGCGCGGTTGTTTGGTCGTTTCCCCGAAACTAACGTCGACCCAGATAAAGCCATTGCGCTGGGGGCAGCAACGCAGGCGGCGTTGTTGGCACGAGATGTCACACTTGATGAGGTGCTACTCACCGATGTGTCCCCCTTTACGCTCGGGGTGGCCATCAGTAATTACAACTCAACCGGTCAGTTAGTACAAGGGGTGTTCTCGCCCATCATTGAGCGCAACACGATCATTCCCGCCAGCCGTGAAGCCAGCTACACCACGGTTGAAGACAATCAGTCTGAGATCGAGCTGGAAGTCTTTCAGGGTGAGCACCGCTTTGTACGCGACAACGTCAAGCTGGGGGAGATCAGTGTCCCCATTCCGAAAAAAGCTGCCCGCAAAGTTGCGATTGTCGTGCGGTTCAGTTACGACGCCTCGGGCATGTTGGAAGTGGACGTTGCCGTGGACGGTAGCGAAGATCACGTTACGCTGACGCTACTGGGCAATGCGGCTCGGCTCGATGAAGCGGAACTTGCCGAGCGCAAAGCTGAGCTGCTGAAGTTAAAAATCCACCCCCGAGATGACTTACCCAATCGGGCCGTGATGGAACGCGCCGATCGCTTGTACGCTGAGCTCAAAGGCAGTAACCGCGAACAGATCGGGGAAGCCATGAACGACTTTGCGGCCGTGCTCGAATCCCAAGATACCGATCGGATACAGCAGGAGCGCATTCAGTTTGAAACCTGGCTGAACGGCGTGGAATCCAGACTGTAGCCAATGAGCGTCGACGACTCGCTGCGGGTGTTGGGGTTGGACGCCGACGCGGATGAAAAAGCGGTCCGTCGCGCTTACGCCAAGTTAGCCAAGATCCATCGGCCCGATACCCACCCCGAAGAGTTTCTGGCGATTCGCACCGCGTATGATGTGGTCTTGTCATCGATTAAAGACGGCACCTATCAAGACCCGTCATTACCGGGTGCGCCAACACCGCAAGCACCACCCTCACCCAACGAACACGTCGTGGCCTACGTTATCGGTGCCGATGAATTTGGTCAGGTGTCTTTGGACGACACCTTCGACACCCCCGATGAATTTCAGCTCTCGGACAATAATCCGCTGCAGCCGTTGGAAGATGATCTGATTGCTGCCATCAAGGCCACCCGGCCAGGCGTTAAGGAGACTGAAAGCCGGGTTATGCAATTGATGGAGCAATACCTGACAGCCTCTGGTGCGAGGTCGCGTGAACTCAGAGACTATTGCGAGCGATTTTTGATTGGAGCCTGTCTGGGGGACTACTACGTCCCGCACGCTATGCGCATTCGGGTGGCGGATTTGGCCGGGTTGCACAACAGCGTTCTCGCTGAAGAGCGGTTAAAGCCCTGGGAGAAAGAGCTCATTACCCGCTTTGACGAATCCGAGTGGTTAACCGGTTTACTCGATAAAGCGGCATCGCGTCATAACCGGGCCGAACACGGCTTGGTGCACGGTGCCCGTTGGACCCAAGTGGTAACGCTGCGCATGGGGCTTGCCGAATCAAAGACGGTTAACCGCTGGTTGCATTGGCTGGACAATACTTACGGGCCGGACGCCGGGCTGGTGAACGAGCGCTTTCGACATCGCTGGCAGCGCTTGCGTCAAGTGGGGCCAGTAAACGGGCCCGTGTTGTTTATGTTTGCCGCGTTCATGATGGTATCCGGTTGGTTGCTCGATCAGTTGGGTGTGTCGTTACGTCACTATTTTAACTTGCCCACAACGCAGCTACTGCAACTCAGCGTCAGCCTCGCGGTGTTGTCCTGGGCGAACTTTATTCTGCTGCAACTGGCGCGTCCGATCATCGACCGGGTGATCTCCAAGGTTCGCGATGCGCTGTTTGAACACCTGCCCATACCGCTACTGATGCTCGAGGTGATGGCCATGATCGTGTTAATTTGGGTGTGGGCGTTTCAGTCTCAGCTGAGTGAGACGATGAGTCTTACGCTGATGACGACAGCCGGTGTGGCAATGGTGCTCGTTGGTGTGTTTGCACGGGTCTGGGACTCTTTAAACGAACTGCCGTTCAGCACCTTTGGCATGCGACTGCTCTGGCATGGCGCGATCTATATATTTCTGGTGTTCTTCCAGGGCAGCCAAGGAGGGGCCGAGCGGCTGGACTATCTGGGCCGCTGGAACGGGCAGGATGCTGTGACATCCGCCTGGTTGCTGTTGGGCCTGACCGTGATGGCCGTGCCGCCCCGACTGCTGCACCGCTGGTACGACAGCACTCCCCAT
>CALFBL010000397.1 GCA_937951695.1 uncultured Granulosicoccaceae bacterium
GCGGTGAACATAGTTGCTTCTCCTACCAACTGGCCTTGACGAGGCCCGGCACATCACCGCGCATCGCTGCTTCACGCAGTTTCGTACGGCTCAATCCGAACTTGCGGTAGACCCCGTGCGGACGACCAGTAATACGACATCGGTTACGACCGCGTGACGGGGACGAATCGCGTGGCAATTTCTGCAACGCAACGACCGCCTCCATCTTTTCATCGTAGCTTGATTCTTCTGAAGCAATGATTGCCTTCAGAGCAGTTCTCTTCGCATGTAAGCGCGAAGCGAGCCTGGTGCGCTTCTTTTCGCGCGCAATCATGGATTTCTTAGCCATAAGTTAAACGCTTCTTCGGTTACGTGCGGAACGGAAAGTTAAACTTCTTCAGAAGCGACAAAGCCTCTGCGTCAGTCTGTGCGGACGTGGTTATCGTAATATTCATACCACGCATTGCGTCAATTTTGTCGTAGTCGATCTCGGGGAAAATGATCTGCTCCTTGACCCCCAAACTGTAATTACCACGACCATCAAAAGCTTTCGGGTTGATGCCACGAAAATCTCGAATACGCGGAATGGCAACCGTTACCAGTCTGTCAAGAAATTCATACATCCGTGCGCGGCGTAACGTTACCTTGGTACCGATGGGGTAACCGTCGCGGATTTTGAATCCCGCGATGGACTTACGTGCCACAGTCACCACCGGCTTTTGACCCGAAATCTTGCCGAGATCCGCTGTCGCGTTCTCCATGATTTTCTTGTCTCCAACCGCTTCACCCAAACCAATGTTCAAGGTGATTTTTTCGATGCGAGGAACCTGCATCGGGCTTTTGTAAGAGAACTCATCCATCATCGCTGGAGCGATCTTCTCTTTGTATTCTGTTGCTAGTCTGGCCATGATCTCAATCCACCGACGAGTTGTCGGAACGGAAAAAACGCTCTTTCTTACCGGCATCGTTTATACGAAACCCCACTCGTCCACCCTTTTTGGCAGCTGAGTTAAACAGCGCAACGTTCGAAATATGCAACGAAGCTTCCTGCTCCTGAATGCCACCTGGGTCCCCTATCTGAGGGTTACCCTTGGTGTGCTTCTTCACGAGATTGATGCCATCGACAAAAACTCGGTTTTCGAGCACACGGGATACTGTGCCACGTCGACCTTTATCTTTGCCGGCGAGCACGATCACATCGTCGCCTTGCTTAATACGGTTCATGTTCGTAAGTCTCTACAGTACTTCGGGTGCCAATGAAACAATCTTCATAAATCTCTCATTCCGAAGTTCCCGGGTTACCGGGCCGAATATACGCGTGCCAACTGGCTCGAGTTTCGCATTCAAAATTACTGCAGCGTTCGCGTCGAAGCGGATGGTCGAACCATCAGCTCGGCGGATGCCTTTGCGAGTGCGAACAACAACGGCGTTGTACACCTCACCTTTCTTGACTTTGCCACGCGGGATAGCGTCCTTGACGCTGACCTTTATGACGTCGCCTACTCGTGCGTAGCGGCGGTGCGAGCCGCCTAGCACCTTGATACACATGACGCTTTTCGCACCGCTGTTGTCCGCTACGTTCAGAACGGTCTGCATTTGAATCATCGGAACGCTACTCTTTTGCTTTTATCAGAAAGGCTCAGCCAGACCCCCTAGGGGATTACTCGCTGGTTGCCTCTAGTACTTTGTCCAGGGTCCACGATTTCGTCTTCGAAAGCGGACGACATTCTTTAATCTGTACAAGATCACCGATATTCAGCGCATTGTCCGCATCATGAACGTGGTATTTCTTGCTACGACGCTGGTACTTCCCGTACAGCGGGTGCTTCACTTGGCGCTCAACGACCACGGTGGCCGTTTGCTCCATCTTGTTGCTCGACACGCGACCCACTTCGGTGCGCTGCAGCTTGTTATTTGCTTCGCTCATGCTTGGGCACCTGCAGCTGCAGCTGCTTTCTGAGTAATAATGGTTTTCACCCGTGCGATCTGCCGGCGCACACGCTTGAAGTTGTGTGGTTTAACGTCTTGCCCGGTGCCTTGAGCCATGCGCATATTGAATTGCTCACGGTACAGCTCGTTCAGTTCAGTTTCCAGCTCAGCCACTGATTTCTCTTTCAATTCTGCCGTTGCCATTACGCTGCCGTCCTTACAACAAAAGTGGTACGGATGGGTAACTTCGCCGCTGCCAGTGTGAAGGCTTCGCGAGCAATCTGCTCGGAGACCCCTTCCATCTCGTACAACATTTTACCGGGCTGAATCTTGGCTACCCAATATTCCACATTACCCTTACCCTTACCCATTCGAACCTCGATAGGTTTTTTCGTCACTGGCGTATCAGGGAATATGCGAATCCAGATCTTTCCGCCACGCTTGATGTGACGTGTCATAGCGCGACGTGCCGCTTCGATCTGACGAGCAGTAAGCCGACCACGATCGGTGGCTTTCAGTCCGTACTCGCCAAAGCTGACTTTGTTGCCGCTCTGCGCAAGACCGCGATTACGGCCCTTGTGCTGTTTTCTGAATTTGGTGCGTTTCGGTTGAAGCATGGTCGACTCTCTATCCGATTACTTCTGAGCGGCTTGGGCATTGCCCTTCGCGCGCTTAGCTTCTAAGTCAAACACTTCGCCGTGACAGATCCATACCTTGATGCCAATTACACCGTATGTGGTGTGGGCTTCAGCAGTACCGTAATCGATGTCAGCACGCAGTGTGTGCAAGGGAACACGTCCGTCGTGATACCACTCTCGACGTGCAATCTCAGCGCCGTTTAACCGCCCAGAGACTGCGATTTTTACACCCTGGGCACCGAGGCGCATGGTGTTAGTCAATACTCGCTTCATGGCGCGTCGGAACATGACACGACGTTCAAGCTGCTGCGCCACACTCTCAGCCACTAATTGCGCATCCAACTCAGGTTTTCGA
>CALFBL010000398.1 GCA_937951695.1 uncultured Granulosicoccaceae bacterium
CAGCAGCAACAAAGCCTGTTTGCCGGATACGGTATTGCAGACTGAAGTGAAAGATTTGATTCTGCGCCACGTGTTTAACTGATCAACAGATCATCTTTGTCACGAGCATCAGTAATGATCGGTTCACGACCACCGCGTAAAATCGAATTGCCCTCGTACACAGAGCGTTGATCAATCGCCGGCGGGTTTAACCAATCGTCTTCGTTCATTTGTCCGCTTTGGCCATAGGCGTCGAGCGCATTCTGGTAACACACTTTTCGCACATGCTCTACTGGAATGCCACGTTGCAAGGCTAACTTGGCAGTTTTAGCCACGCCTAAGGGTTCTGAAATTCCCCAGTCACACGCCGAGTCCACCATAATTCGGTCAGCGCCGTATCCGGCTAGAATTTCCACCATCCGCGCATTACCCATTTTAGTGGAGGGGTAAATCGAGAACGCGGCCCAATAGCCACGATCCAGCACTTCGCGAACGGTCTCTTCGTTGTTATGGTCGACCACCACCATCGAGGGGTCCACCCCGTGCTCTTCGCAGACATCCATTGAACGGCTGGTGCCGCGTTTTTTATCCCGATGCGGGGTGTGAATCATGATGGGCAGCTCAACCTCCTTGGCCAGCTCCAATTGCAATCGGAAGTACTTATCTTCCAATTCGGTTTGTTCGTCGTAGCCGATTTCCCCGATGGCAACGACGCCTTCTTTTAACGCAAAACGAGGCAGTATTTCCATAACCGCTTCAGCCAGTTCTTCGTTGTTGGCTTCTTTGGAGTTCAGACCGATCGTGCAGTAGTGGCGAATACCGAACTGACTGGCTCGAAATCGCTCGAAACCGACAATGGACGACAGATAGTCGATGTAGGTACCGACGTGAGTGCGGGGTTGACCTAGCCAGAATGCCGGTTCGATAACGGCCACCACGCCGGCTGCTGCCATGCGTTGGTAGTCGTCAGTGACTCGCGATATCATATGGGCGTGAGGGTCGATGAACATCATGGCGTTTGTTCCAAGGGAATGGTCCAAAAACGAACGGCAGCGTTTAATTGTTTTATGAGCTAAAGCCTAGTGCAAGCGAACCTTCTCTGCTAGACATACGTTTTGTACCAACTGTCCCATGTCAGTTTTTCACGCCCAATGTCTGCCAGAGTCCTGGAATGCTTTTCCCGTAGGGGTTCTGGCAAGGCATCGGGGTGGGGACAATTGACCAAGGCTAACAGGGCACCCTGTGTACTACCCGGTGTTGCGTCTTCTAGTGCTCTGTGCAAATCGGCCAGCTGTTCGTCACGGGTGGCAAAGGGCCCGACACAGCGCCACAGTTCTGCTGTCACCGCTCGACCCGCAGCCCACCGCTCGTGGGCATAGTCACACAGAATGATCGCCAATTCCGGATTGCTGCGTTCCTCAAGACCGACTATCGGGTGCAAGGTGCTATCGATGAACAGCGCTTTTAACACCATATGGTTCCATCGATGGGTGTCGAACGCTTTTTGCGGATAGGGGTTGTGGTGGGCTATGGCCTCAAACACCGCCTGAATGCTGGTACGCAGACCTTCACCCAATGCGGTATCCAGCGCATCGTCGGGTTCGAACAGACTTGTCGCGCGATACAACGAAATTTGCTCGTTCAAGTCCGCTGTTCGACACAGATTGGCATAGGTGTTGGCAAAATCGTGTCGCCCGCTGTTTGCCAGATCGTTGATTACCAGGGCGCGAGCTGCTGTGTCCACGCTCCAGTGCGAAAGGCGGGTGTCTGGGCAAAGTGTCAACGCCGTTTGCTCAAGGGTTGGCGTCCAACTGATAGATGCGCGGCCCATTTTTCGGGGGATCATACCCAACGTTACGTGCAGCGCCTGGTCGCTGGTGTCCGTATTAAGCAGGCGACGGCGGGATTCAAACCAACGCCATTGTTCGTTGCTGAGCGATTCTTGCAAACAGTCGCAAAGCAAAGTCGCGGTCGTGTTCAAGCAGCCAGCGGCAAGGTGCGGTAATGCAACCAATCGATGGCATTTAATATGATGCTCTCGTCCATGCGATCCGATTCGATTCCAGTGCCGAGCTCGTGCAACAGCGTTACACATAAGTCTCCGCCAAGATGCTCTTTGAAATCGCGTAGTCCTTGTAACAAGCTCCAGCAACCGGCGTCATCTTTTTGCAACAGGGCATCGTCCCAAAGAGTGAAGCCAAGTCGATCCAATAAACGACAAATACGATCATCAGCACCGGGTTCAAGCAGATTCGCCAGGACGGAGTAGCGTGCATCCAGCGCGATACCGATCGCCACCGCTTCGCCATGCCGCAGCGTATAGCGGGTCAGGGTCTCCAGCCGATGGGCGGCCCAGTGGCCAAAATCCAGTGGTCGGGCGTTACCGGTTTCAAATGGATCACCACCGTGTCCGATCTGGTGCATGTGCAGTTCTGCACAGCGCCGAATCATGTATTGCATGGCGTCGGGGTCGAATTTGGCGAGTTTCGAGTGGTGTTTTTCCAGCCAGTCGAAAAAACAACGATCTCTGATGAGCGCCACTTTAACCGCTTCTGCCATACCTGCGATTTTATCCCTATCAGGCAGGGCTTGAATAAAGTTGTAGTCGCTTAGTACCGCGTACGGTGGGGAGAATGTACCAAGATAATTCTTCTGTCCGTAGCGGTTAACGCCGTTTTTTACACCCACTCCGGAATCGTTTTGCGCCAGCACGGTCGTTGGTACTCGTATATGACGAATCCCTCGATGTGCGGTTGCGGCAACAAACCCAACTGTGTCCAGTAGCGCGCCCCCACCGACCGCCACGATGTACGCGTGTCGATCGAGTCGAGCGTCCATCACGATCTGATGCAAATGCTCACGCAGTTCATCATCATTCTTAATCGATTCACCACCGGGTACAACAACGGCCGCGCGGGCAAGCTTAATGTGCGATGAATGTGTGGCTGCATAGTGGCGAATATCGTCCAAGAGGGTAGGACAAGCGGCGGCTACACCATCATCGACAATGCAAATAAACCGGTGTACTTTGTGGACATCTCGCGCTTGAAGCGTATCGCGAAACGTCACGTTGTCGATGTTGAACAGGCCGTTAGTGAAGCTGACCGGAAAGCGGAACGGTACGTTAAACGATTGAAATACCGTGTCTGTCAAAGGTGCGCTCATCAGGGCTCCTTGTATCGAATCGAGTCTAACGAAGATTGCAACAGCGTCAAGGCTGAGCTGAGGCCGGTGTCAGCGCTGACGCCCGTTTCAGCTCGCTTGAACAGTTCGCGGTACATTGTCTCGTTCGCGCCACTGATCGCCAAACAGCCACACAGGGCTGCACGCGGGGTGGCAAATTTTCCGATTGTGGCGAGCCTAACGAGCATTGCGAAGTTCTAAGTGCGTATTCAACCTCAGAATCTATGCAACGGATGCGCCGAATTCGATGATTAGACGCGCTTTAGTCCCGAAGATTGCAGGATGTCGATCTGCGTTGCCGTCGTCTGCGCCCGGTGTTCTCGGTGTGTCTGATCCGCTTTCATGGCATCGCCAATCACGATGGTCCGGTAGAGCGAGCGATGATGATCGGTGTTAGGGCGGGTCTGCATCGGTTGCATGTTCAAGGCTATTGACCGTGCCCGACGAACTTGGTCGTAGTACGTCGCTACAGCGCTTTGAACTCGCCGATTTTGACTCAGGCGAGCGATCTCCATATAGAAGGCTTCGTCTGCTCGCGCCCATGCGGACAGATCGTTCTGTTCCAGCGTGGAGTCCATTGAATCAATGCAGCGGGTCAATTCGGTGAGTTGCTCTGGCGAGTACCCTAAGTTGGCAGCCAGTCGGGCCGACAAACATTCCAGCTCGGTCAAAACCTGGTCAATCTCTTTCATGTCTTCAATGGAAATCGCCAATATTCGAACACCTTTCCTCGGTTGGACCTCTAGCAATCCGCTGGCCTGCAATAGCAAGGTGGCCTCTCGAACAGGCGTTCGAGAAATGCCCAGGCGTTCTGCCAGTTCACTTTCCAAGTGGTTACTGTCTGCGGAGAGTTCACCGGTAACAATGAGTCTGCGGATCTCGTGGGTGGCTCGCTGAGTCGCCGACATCTGGGTTGATGGTTTCAATGCTGCTGACATGTGTTTTCTTCAGACCTCCGTTCGCGCGCTCTCACGCGCAACTTGTTCCGTCAAAGTTCATTCGTCGGGTCGACAGTACAGCGATACCCGATTAAAGATACGTTCAATGGGTAAATAATAGATCACGCGCGAGTTCGTCAGGTAGAGGTGGGGTGGCCGATTGGGCAGTGGCGATTTGCGCTTTTTTCGAGCTCTGGCTAGCATGACAATCCGTCTTGAGAAAACGGGAAACACCGATGCACCGTGGCTTACAGGGTAATATGGCTCGTTAGAACGACAAAAAAGGATTAAGGTAAGTTGATTGAATAGACTTTCTAATTTGTCATAAAGTTCAACCGATTTGGTGTTGTTGAAGTGGCCAGATTTAAGTATCGACTGAATCCGATAGTGTACTTAGTACGATATTGATGTTGAATTCCCGGCGACGAGTTGGAGCTTCGGCGGCGTATAATGTGAGGCTCTTGACAGAGATTGTCTGGGTTTAGGTTACTAAAGGTTACCTCAATGTCAGTGTCGAAAACTGTAATGAACGCACGATCTAACGAGTATCGTGAGCAACGAGTGGATCTTGCTGCTGCGTTTCGGTGGGCAGCGCGCTTAGACTATCACGAAGCGGTAGCCAATCATTTTTCGCTGGCGGTTAATGAAGCCGGCACGCAGTTCTTGATGAACCCGAATCAGGTGCATTTCTCACGAGTAAAGGCGTCGGATCTGCTGCTACTCGATGCCAACGATTCCGAGGCTCTGTCGCACCCGGATGCGCCGGATATTACTGCCTGGGGCCTGCACGGTAGCGTGCACCGGAGGTGCCCACATCATCGCTGCGCTATGCACGTGCATTCGAAGTACGCCACCGTGTTGGCGTGCCTGCAAGATTCCAATTTACCGGCTATCGACCAAAATACAGCCATGTTTTATCAACGCTATGTCATTGATGCAGGGTTTGGGGGACTTGCTACAGAAAATGAGGGTGAGCGATGTGCGGCACAGCTTACCGATCCAAGTAAAAAGGTCATGATTATGGGTAATCATGGTGTGTTGGTGTTAGGCAGCAATGTGGCCGATACATTTAATCGATTGTTTTACTTTGAGCGCGCCGCTGAAACCTACATTCTCGCTTTGCAAACCGGGCAAGCCCTTCGGGTTTTGCCCGATCAAATTGCTGCCAGCACTGCGCAGGACATCGATGATTATCCTGATCAGGCAGAACGGCACTTCAGTGAGCTGAAGGCCATACTCGACTCAGACGGGTCGAATTACGCCGATTAACTGGTTGAAAAAAGAGTAATTCGTGAGCCACATAACTGTAGAACTTGATGCCATTGAAGCCACTAGCCAACGTGCGTTGGTGAGGCACGGCGCGGATGAGTGGATCGCGCTGGAGATGGCGAAAGCCATAAGGCAGGCCGAAAGTGTCGGCAATTTGATCTGCGGATTGTATTACCTTGAAAGCTATTGCAAGCAACTCCAGACCGGGCGAGTCAACGGGTCCGTCAAACCTGATGTTCGCATGCTTAAACTGGCGTCGGTCCAGGTCAACGCGAAGTTTGGTTTTGCGCAACCGGCCTTCGCTCGCGGGCTTCCCATAGCCCTTGAAACTGTCCAACAGTGTGGTACCTGTTCGTTAGCGATCTGCCACGCACACACCTGCACCTCGTTAGGGTATTTCACAGAACAAATTGCCAACGCCGGATACATCGGTATTGGATTCACCAATGCCTCGGCGGTGGTGGCGCCACCGGGAGGCAACCGAGCAGTGATCGGCACCAACCCCATAGCGATGTCGGTACCAGGAAAAGCGGGGGGTGTGGCGTTTCAGTTCGATCAAAGCACCAGTGCGGTTGCCTTGGGAAAAATTACCATGGCCAAAGCCGCGGGTGAGAAGATACCGTTAGGGTGGGCTATCGATAAGGATGGCGTTCCAACCACCGATCCTGAGGCTGCGCTGATGGGATCTTTGGTATCCACCGGCGGCTATAAGGGTTATGGATTTGGGCTGATGGCGGAAATTTTGGCAGCGGCCGTCACGGGCAGTGTCAATTCGGTGGATGTGGCGGGACTGAAAGTGCCCGACGGTAAACCCCACGATCTGGGGCAGTTTTACTTTTTAGTAGACCCAACGGCGGTGAGTGGTGACGCGTTCTGGGAGCGATTAGGCACCTTAACGGAAGCGGTCAGTGCCCAGCCTGATGCTCGTCTGCCCGGGTCAAAAAGGTTGCCAGTGAGCGCTGTCACGATCGAGCAGAGTGTGTGGGGTCTGGCGCAAAATTTGAGTCAGCGCACGGGCTAAAGCATCGCTCGAGCACAACGGCGGTTTCATCCGTTATTGATCAAATCCTTATGTTGATAGTACACCGAGCGTGGGCTTCGCCAACGCCGTTTGACGAGTTGTACGTGTTGATCGTTCGCAACTTCATCCGCGCGGTGGCTGGCCCGCCAGTAGGGGTCGTCAAGCACTTGCGGGCCCCACTTGCTCTGCATGAATCTGATTTCATCTCGGTGACGTTTTTTAGCCTCCGCGGTTTTGATGCCTTTGCCTCGCGACAGGGATTCGTGATGATACAGCTCTACACTCGGAACCCACACACTCGGATATCCTGCCTGAGAGGTTTTTAAACACAAATCAATATCGTTGAACGCCACCGCTAACGCTGTATCGAATCCACCCACGCGTTCGAACAGCGAACGTTGAATCGCAAGGCAGGCTCCGGTTACCGCGGTGCACACTCGCCGGGCTTGAAAGTAGGGATGGGTTGGAACTTCGGCTCGAGGCATTCCAACGTAGGGGTGGGCTGCGATGGTGTCCATGCCGACAATGACACCTGCGTGTTGCACGGTATCGTTCGGGTAATACAATAACGCGCCGGCACATCCTGTCTGTGCGTGCGAGACTTCCGTGACCAATTGATCCAACCAGTCGGAGGTAATAATTTCCACATCGTTATTCAGAAAACACAGTACATCGCCACGGCTTAGCTCCACCGCAGCATTGTTCATCGCTGAAAAATTAAACGCGTGATCGAAATCTATGACCCGCAAGCGGTCGATCCCCAAGGATTTTACCAAGCTCGGCAGGCCTGCCAAATAGTGCTGACTGTCTATCTCATCGCTTTGATTACTGATGATGATCACTTCAAGACCATCAATAGCGCTAGCGGCAGAATCTGCAATACTTGTTATGGCGCGATCGAGAATGCGATCTTGATTGCGCGTGGGGATGATGATTGAGACAGACACTCAGACGTCCTCGTCGCCACTATCACTGTGGCGCCAATGTATTGACAATCCTGTTTTTCTGCTCGCGCTTATACTCAAAGCATTGGCTTGGCCGTAAATTTGCTCGCTCATCCTTTTGAATCGATTCACGCAGTGTGCCATGTCAGTTCGACGTCTGTTAGCTCGAATTAAATCTGTAAAAGGCAGGTTCGTTCAGCGTATGGGCGTATACAACGCACACCGACTGACCACCAGCGCCCGCGCGGTGCGCCACTTTGCGAATCAAGGTCCGGCCTTTGAACCTGCGTCAGGCGAGAATGGCGCACAGATCGGCCCGACGCAAGCGCGCATCATCGCATTCTACTTACCTCAATTTCATCGCTTTCCGGAAAACGATGCCTGGTGGGGTACAGGGTTTACCGAATGGCGCAACGTCGCCCGTGGCATGCCACGCTATCAAGGGCACTACCAACCTCGAATCCCCGCAGATTTGGGGTGTTATGACTTAACCGATGTCAGCGTTATTAAGGAACAAGCCAAGCTGGCAGCGTCGAGTGGTATCGAAGCATTCTGTTTTTACTACTACTGGTTCAACGGTAAACGCCTGATGGAAAAGCCGTTGGATCTGTTCGCGGGTGCCGATATGCCCATCGATTTTTGTTTGATGTGGGCGAACGAAAACTGGACCCGTGCCTGGGATGGTCTGGAGAACGAAGTATTGATCCGGCAAGACTATCGACAAGAAGACGAGTTGGCATTTATCGCCGACACCGCCTCATACATGGCTAACGAGAAATATCTTAAGGTGGCTGGCCGACCGGTGTTTATCGTTTACCGAGCGAGCTTACTGACGGATTCAAAGCAAACACTGGCGCGTTGGCGACGGCTCTGGACTAAAGTGCAAATGTTTCAGTACCTGCTTGATAACCTAATGGGCATGTGCTTCGTCACAAAGACCACCACGAGGAGAAAGTCTGACCCACCTTGGGTCAATGATAAGATACGAAAGTT
>CALFBL010000399.1 GCA_937951695.1 uncultured Granulosicoccaceae bacterium
GGCAGTTTGTTTGCCGTCATCGTATACTTCTGGCGGGATGTGCTGTGGCTACTGAAGGGTACTGGCGAGATGCTGCGGTTCAAGAGCACACCCGCTTCGCGCATGGCAGGCTACATTGCCCTGGCCACAATTCCGGCTCTGGCCTTTGGTGCGTTTATGAAGCTCAGTGGCATACAGGCGGACATTCGCGGGGTAGAAATCGTTGCGTGGAACGCGGTGATCTTTGGCATTTTACTGTACGTTGCCGATGTGCTCGGTAAGCGCACCAAAGTCATGGAAGACATGACGCTTTCCCCCGCGCTGGTTGTCGGTGTGGCACAAGCTATCGCCATCATCCCCGGCACCAGCCGATCGGGCATCACCATGACAGCGGCTCGCTTTTTAGGGTTTGAACGCACAGAAGCGGCCCGGTTTTCGTTCCTGTTGGGTATTCCTGCCATCGCAGCGGCGGGCGGTTTTACGGCCATTGAAATGATTCAGCTCGGCGGCGGTATTCCGGCCGATGCGTTGAAGGCTGCAGGTCTCACCTTCTTCGCAGCCCTCGCAGCCATCGCTTTGTTGATGTCGATCGTCAAGCGTTTTGGATTTTTGATGTTTATGATCTACCGGCTGATACTGGCGTTTGTGTTGTTTGGCTTACTGTACAACTGGTTTCCCGGTATCTCCCTGCCTGAAACGCTGTAATCCATGCGCGTTGTTGGCTTAACTGGCGGCATAGCCAGCGGCAAAACGCTTGTCTCTGACACCTTTGCAACGCTCGGCGCACCCATAATCGATGCCGACCTGTTAGCGCGTGAGGTGGTTGCACCAAACAGCGACGGCTTGCGCGGACTGATCAAGCTGTTTGGTGACAATATTCTCAGCGCAGACGGAACGCTGAATCGGGCGTCGCTACGTTCGGTAATTTTCAAAGATATGAGCGCTCGCGAGCAAGTGGATGCGCTGTTACACCCGATGATTCGCGCGCTGTCGGAGAAGCGAATCAAAGCCCAGGACGAGCTGGGCAAAGCCTACGTTGTCCACGCCATTCCGCTGCTGCTCGAGACCGGCCAGCAGAACCGTTACGACGCTATAGTGGTAGTCGATGTACCAGTGACACTACAAATCGAGCGTCTTATGGCCAGAGACGACACCAATGAGGCCGATGCACTGCGTATCATAAACTCTCAAGCTAGTCGCGAGCAGCGCCTGGCCATCGCCACGGATGTAATCGATAACTCAGGTACCGTGGAGGCAACGGTTGAACAAGTCCACGTGCTGCACACGCGTTTTAATTTGTCGATGTAATCACCCAAGCACCTCGACTGCCTGTCTGAAATCGACTGCAATATTACCTCCTCCGTTTCCGTGCCGTCCAGCTAAGACCTCTGTCGACACACCGCGCACACCAACGCCTCAACAATCGGTACATTCGCCTCGGGGAATGAGTACTCATTCAGTTCATCGATAGGCACCCACCGCAGCGTCTGCCCTTCAACACCCACTGGGTCCCCGGAAAATTCAGTCACCACGAACACCTGTAAGCGAACCGCTTTGTCGCCGTAGTCGTGTTCGACAACGATCAGCTGCGACAACGAGGTGGCGGCAATATCGATCTCTTCGATCAGCTCTCGAACCAACGCCGCCTCGGCGCTCTCATCAGATTCAATTTTACCCCCCGGGAATTCCCATAGATTTCCCTGGTGTTGATCCGCACGGCGCCGCGCCAGCAACACCTTATCTCGCTGCGCAGACACGATCGCACCCGCTGCCACCTCAATCCACCGTTGACTCACGTGGTTGACCCCGGTGTGGTTCTGCAGACGATTTTAAGTACGGTATTCAGCGTTAATGCTAACGTAGTCGTGCGATAGATCACTGGTGTAGATGCTGGCTTGGTGCCCGCCCATTCCCAGGTCCACCAGCACGGTGATATCGCTGGCTTGCATCACCACACTGCCCTTCTCCTCCGAGTACCCTGGGTGCAGTAGACCCTTCTCAAACACGGCGAGGCCATTCACGAACACCTTAACGCTATAGGGATCAAGTCCGTTTATACCTACCTTACCAATGGCCATCAACAGGCGGCCTACATTGGGGTCACTGGCAAACATCGCGGTCTTCACCAAAGGCGAATTGGCGATGCCGTAACCTACGGCTCGGCAATCGGCGATGGAGGCGCCACCTGTCACTTCGGCGGTGATAAATTTCGTTGCCCCTTCTGCGTCACGCACGATCGCCTGCGCAAGCAGCAGCAGCACCTCATTTAACGCGTCCTGAAAGTCATCCCATTGGTCATCAGAGCAGCTTAAGGCGGGACCATTGCCCGTGGCGGTTAACATGCACGCGTCGTTGGTTGAGGTGTCGCTGTCGACGGTAATCGAATTGAACGAGCCGTGCACCGCAGTTTTCAATGCCCTGTCCAGATCGGCTTTCGCGATTGCGGCATCGGTAAACACATAGGCCAACATAGTTGCCATATCGGGCTCAATCATCCCCGCGCCTTTTGATAGGCCGGTGATGGTGATGGTTTGTCCGTTTACCTGCAGGGTTTTTGACGTAAGCTTTGGTACTGTGTCGGTGGTCATGATGCCTTTGGCACACAGCTCCCAAGCTGTCAGTGACTCGTCGAGCGTGTTCACCAATGTGGGTAGGCTGGCGCGCATCGCGGCGTCGGGCAAGGGCTCACCGATCACGCCTGTGGAATATGGCAGTACTTGCGAGTCCTGACATTCAAGCAATTCTGCCAAGGCGTTACAGTGACCTTGAGCGACCTTTATGCCCGCCTCCCCAGTACCGGCGTTGGCGTTACCAGAGTTAATCAACAAAGCCTGAATGGCGCCGTTTTGTTTTGCCAGATGATCCTTAGCGATGCTCACTGGCGCTGCACAAAAGGTGTTTTGGGTAAACACACCGGCTGTTACGCTGTTCTCTGGCAACACAAACAGCACCATATCGGTGCTGCCGTTGGCTTTGATGCCGGCAGCACACGCCGACAAGCAAACCCCAGCGACAGGAACCGCAGGTGGCAGTTTTAGATTCACCGCCATGGCCGTTAGGTGAGCTTACCGTGACACTGCTTGTATTTTTTGCCTGAACCACAGGGGCAGGGATCGTTCCGGCCCACTTTTTCATGATCGCGAACAAAGGGTTTCACCGGGTCAGCGGCACCTGCTGCC
>CALFBL010000400.1 GCA_937951695.1 uncultured Granulosicoccaceae bacterium
TTGTTTTGCTAGCTCTGCCCTTTGAAGTAACCATTGGCGACACCCTCATCAGAATTCCCGACTGGATGAAAGCGGTATTCGGTTTATGCCTTCCCATTATGGCCAATATTTCAGAAGTGGTTCGAGGGGCTGTCATTTCCGTACCCAGCGGGCAGTGGGAGGCGGCAGAGTCTATGGCCTACACACGACAGCAAACGCTGTGGCAAATAATTCTCCCACAATGCTTTAAGCGCATGATCCCGCCCTGGATGAACTGGTACGCCATCTTGACGATGGCGACCCCGTTGTGTTCGTTACTGGGAGTGGAAGAACTAATTACGTTGAGCCGGCAGGCCATTGAAGCTGAAAACAATCGCCCTGAACTGCTGATTCCATTTTACGGGTTTGCACTGTTGATATTTTTCGCCTATTGCTATCCCATAGCGCGCGCTACCATCGCACTTGAGCGCCGATTCGCAGTCAAACTCTAAGGCTCTGTTAATGACTACTACTCCCTGGACAGATGATCAACCCATTGTTTCAATCAAAAACGTTCACAAATCATTTGGCGAGCTTGAAGTCTTGAAGGGCGTATCGTTCGATGTAAAAAGAGGCGAAGTAATTTGCATCATTGGACCATCAGGCTCAGGAAAATCGACACTCATTCGCTGTATCAATGCGCTAAACGATATTCAAAAAGGCTCAATCATGGTTGAAGGTATAGAAGTCAACGATAAGTCTCTGGACAAACTAGCGCTCAGGCGAAAAGTCGGCATGGTGTTTCAGCAATACAACCTGTTCCCTCATAAAACCGCCATAGAAAACGTCATGATGGCACCGATCAAGGTACTAAAAGAGCCTCGGGAGGACGTGGAAAAGCGCGCCCAAAAACTGATCGAAAAGGTCCGTTTGCAAGGCAAAGAAGACAGCTACCCCGGGGAGCTCTCAGGCGGCCAACAACAACGTGTTGCCATTGCTCGTTCACTTGCAATGAACCCGGATGTTATGTTATTCGATGAGGTAACTGCAGCGCTTGATCCTGAAACCGTTAAAGAGGTATTGGTTACCATCAAAGACCTGGCCGAAGAGGGTATGACCTGCATACTGGTAACCCACGAGATGGGGTTCGCACGGGAAATCGCTGACCACATCTACTTCACGGACCGCGGGGTTATTGTAGAACACGGCCCGCCTGACACATTTTTCTCTGAAGCCAGCGATCCTCGAACGCAAGAGTTTCTCAGTCAGATTTTGTAGTTCAACCTGAATATCTCTACCACAACCCTGTGCGCGGGGGGGGGCTTTCTGTAAATAAGCGAGTCCAGCTTCTATCGACTATCACGCTCTTTTCCCATCGCCAAGCTCTCTTAGCGCAACTTGAATCCAAGACAAAATGAATCGGTGAGCTTATAAACTTCTTTACAGTCTGGCGCTACTTCGGAATCTCACAATGTATCCCAAAAGTATCCATGGCATCACACTGATGCGTTCTTGAAAATATCAGATATCGGCTTTGGGCGGAGCAACACAACCTGAATCTAAAGGAACTAAGACTCGGCAATCATCCTATCAACATAAGCCCCACTGATAAGATCGCATCTCTTAAAACCAAGTAATTCCATAAGCCGTTCAGCTTCCAGTATCCCCGTTGATTCGGTTTCATCTGGTTCAAGTACAACTTCCAATTCAAGAAAATAACCCAAGCTCTCTACTTCATCGATGGGCACACGCGTTCGATCTACCATGAATAAATGCCGCTTTTTTACAACCGTGCCGCAGCAACCTAGGGCCATCGACAAAGCCTCTTTTAACGACTCTGGCTCAGTGGTTGGGTAAACTCGATAGTCACTTTGAGTCGGTTCTAAAGTATCAGGGCGGTGATAGACAATAAGCTGCCCTGATCCGTCGGCGAACTCGCGCAGTTTCAAGCGACCCAGTCGGCAATTAAAAAAGGTATCACATTGCGCGATCACAATAGCTTTGTGAACCGGCCAATTTACAAACCGTTTCCAGTATCTTATTCAAATCACTAATTGATGCTTTTATTTCAACGTTTCTAGCCATCGTGTCGATACCGTGCTACACACCAGAATCAGCTGGATGATTGATCCCATCGGTTGTGGGTATAGCTTCAATTTTCAAGGCGTTTATACCCTCAAGACAAGCCACGTTGAACCCATACTCTTTCGGGTTAGAGCGCTGCTGATGGTGAGTGTAGATACCACAAGTTCGGCAAAAATAATGCTTGGCTGTATTCGTGTTGAATTGATACATATTCAGTTCTCCTGCCCCTGTTATCAAGTGAAAACTTAATAACGGTACGGAGGCTGCAATTGCACCGCGGCGCTGGCACATCGAGCAGTCACAACGCCGTACATCAACGAGCCCATGAGGCAGGTCAATTTCAAACCTCACAGCACCACAATGACACGATGCCTTATGACGACTATTAATCGCGATACCGTCTACTTCCACAAGGTTCATATATTTCTCTACCTAAGCAGTTAGAATATCATTCAGCCAGCGGAGTAGCAGGTGCTGAACCGCCTTCGTCATCAGAGCCATCAACCGGTGTCGGTGGAGATTGAACGTTGGACGGTCCATCCGCTGAATCAACCCCAGTGAATCGTTTTTGAACCGCTGATAGTTGCGCTGGTGTAAGCGACTCCAGAACTTCTATCGTGGAATTAAAATCACTCATTATGTATCCCCATAAAGTTTATCACCCGGCAAACAGGCTAACGCGTCAGCGGCACAGCGTAGCATAGGAACCTGATAACCGCACCCTTAACCAGACGCACTGTTAAGAGTTTTTATAAATCGATCGATCTGTGTCTCATCGGTGGCCCAAGATGTTGCTATACGAATGACCGATGACTGATCATCGATTTTTCTCCACGTGTAGAATTCAAAATCCCGCTGTAAAATCTCGATAACAGTATTGGGTATTACAGGGAAAATCAAATTACTTTCTGTGGGCGCGTCCAGTGTGTGTCCTGCAGCAATAAAAGCTTCCGACAGTCTCTGCGCGGTTGTATTGGCGTACTGGGTTAGAGTAAAAAACAGCTCACCGTCAAACAGCGCTTTGAACTGAATGCCAAGTAACCGTCCCTTGGCGAGTAAACCGCCGCGTTGTTTTATATGGAACGAGAACTCAGTGGCTAGGATTTTATTGGGTATAACAATCGCCTCGCCTAACAAAGTGCCCGCCTTAGTACCGCCGATCCAGAAAATATCGGTGTGTTCGACCACATCTCTCAACTTCAAATCGCTGAGTGGTGACGACAAAGCCACACCTAAGCGCGCACCATCGAGCAATAGCAATAGATTATTGGCTTTGCAGGTTGCGGACAGGGCTACGACTTCAGCTTTGGTGTAAACGGTTCCAGCCTCAGTGGCGTTGGATATGTACACCATTCGCGGCTTGGCCATGTGCGGATAATGGGCGTTGTTGGCTACAGCAGTTTCTATGTCTGCGGGTGTGAGCTTGCCGTCGGCTGATGGCAGGGTGATAATCTTGTGTCCGCTCGCCTCCACGGCCCCGGTTTCTCGCAACACGATGTGACCGATGCTGGCTGCGATCACAGCTTCATGGGGACGAAGTGCACTGGCAATGATAATGATATTAGCTAGGGTCCCACCGGATACAAAATGAATGGCAACATCGGGGGAACCCAGATGTTTGCGGATGGCAGATCTGCCCTGCTCGGAGTATTCATCATCGCCGTAAGCGGTTTGTTGCTGCAAATTCGTGCTGGCTAAGGCCTCCAGAATGGTCGGGTGACACCCTTCGCTGTAGTCGTCCAAAAAGCTGTACTTTTGCATTCGTTGTGCTCTTGAGAAGTTGTGCTCTTGAGAATTCGAATCGGGGTGCTATCGATTGCCCACCGATTCGATTTTACACGCCCTTTACGATCTCTCGGTAATTGGATATCACCCAATCGCGCTGCTGCTGAGTATCGGGTACCGCGACACCGCGTTGCTCGCTAATTAAATCAAAGGCGGCTTCGGGTGCCAAACCGGTGTGAATCAAAATTCCAGCAGTTATGATCCCGGTTCGACCTATGCCAGCCCGGCAGTGGACGAGGGTGTTAACGCCTTGACTGATTTTCTGATGCAGTGACAGGGTAAATTCACGATACGAGCTTAAAGACTGGGGCAAGCTCATATCCTCTATGGGGTAGGAGACGAACCCCATCCCATGCTTGCGCGCCAAGTTCTGCTCGCAGCCCAAGCCCAACAACTGTTCCTCATTCTTTTCGAGCAAAGAGACAATTTGCTGCACGCTTTTATCGGCAAGGTCCGTTAGCTGTTGCTCAAGCGAATCACCCGGTGTCGGCATTGCCATACCCGCGAGGAAGCCTTTATCGATGGAGCGGATTTTATAAATAGCAGGCTCCTCCATCAGATCAGGAAAATACTGGCGCAACGCTCTGTCTTATTGTGGTTGTCACGGGTTGCGCAACGCCAGTTAAGTCACTTAACGTTCTTTAACAAAAGGCACACCAATCGCTTTCGGAGCGATCGCTTTGCCAATAAAGCCCGCTAACAACACAACCGTCAGTATGTACGGCAAAGCCTGAACCAATTCACCGGGTATTTCGCCAATGATGGCGAATTTAAATCCTTGCAATCGAATTGCAAGCGCTTGCAGAAAGCCGAACATCAAACACGCCAGCATGGCAGGCACTGGCCGCCACTTGCCGAATATCATAGCCGCCAATGCGATGTAGCCCTGACCCGCTGACATCTCTCTGACAAAGGCTGCATTCTGCGCCACCGACAAATAGGTGCCACCGATGCCTGCGAGCAAGCCGCATATGGCCAACGCTGAGTAGCGTAAGCCACTGACCGATAACCCGGCGGTATCAATGGCCAAGGGGTTTTCACCAACGGCTCGTACCCGCAAGCCAAACCGGGTGCGGAACAGGACCCACCAAGTGACCCATACCGATACCAACGCCACGTACACCAACAAATTGTGGCCACTGATGACATCTCTATAAAATAGGCCCAAGCCGGGTACCGTGTCTACCAGGGTGTCGGTCCCGGGTAAGTTGATTGGCATAAACCGTTGTTCAGCGCTGAGTGATGGCGTCTGCCCACCTTGCGAGAACCAAGCGATACCGAGCACCACGGTCAACCCTGAAGCCAGGATGTTGATGGCCAACCCACTCACCACCTGATTCCCCCGATGGGTAATACACGCAAAACCGTGCACCATGGACAGCAGGATCCCAACTCCCATACCGGCCAACAACGCCAGCCAGGGGCCGCCTGTCCAGGCGGATACGGCGGCAGCGGCAAAGGCAGTCGCCAGTAGTTTGCCTTCAAGGCTGATATCGATGATGCCTGATCGCTCTGAGAACAGCCCCGCCATCGCGCACAGAATCAGTGGCGTGGACACACGCAGTGTGGCGTCGAGCACGGCAAACACATCCTGCAGTGTCATGCCGGCAAACATCAGTGGTCCACCACAGGGTTTACCGGTTTGATTGCTAGATACAGCCTGACGAGTAGTGGTCGCAGCATCAGCGCCAATGCACCCGAGAACAAGATGATCAGCCCTTGAATGGCCACGACCATTTCCCGGGTAATTTGCGGTATTTCAAAATTTAATTCAGCCCCACCCTGATACAACACACCAAACAACAGGCTCGCCAGAATAATACCGACAGGATGATTGCGCCCCATCAGCGACACCGCAATGCCGGTAAAGCCATAGCCAGCGGTGAAGTTATTGATGATCTTATGATGCACACCCATGATTTCATTCACGGCCACAAAGCCTGCCAATGCCCCGGATAGACACATGGCAGAAATGATGACACTCTTGGGACGAATCCCCGCGTACAACGCCGCCGATTCACTTTGACCTGCGGTACGCAGTTCGTAACCCCATCGCGTGCGCCACACGTACAGCCAGACCAGCACACAGCACACCAGCGCCAGAATGAGCGAGAGATTCAGGGGTGTGCGCGTAATCGTATAGCCAAACCAACCGAACACTTCGTGCATGGGCGGTAACCAGCTGGCTTCGGCAAAAGTACGAGACTCGGGCGACATCTGCCCCGGCTCACGCA
>CALFBL010000401.1 GCA_937951695.1 uncultured Granulosicoccaceae bacterium
CAGCGAAGAGTTTGTTCCGGCTTACTATGAAGATACCGATATAGCCTTCAAAGTGCGTGATGCTGGTTATCGCACCATGTACTGCCCGCATTCAACCGTGGTTCACTTCGAAGGCATGAGCAATGGTCGGGATACCAACGTAGGTGTCAAGCGATTTCAAAGCGTCAATGCTCCTACGTTTCGGCGCAAGTGGCGCCGTGCATACAGGAACAACGGAAAGCAGGGCGTGTCCCTGCAAACCGAGATGGATCGCAACGTAGATTTTAGAGCGCTGGTGATTGATTACACCACCCCCCAACCTAACATCGATGCTGGCAGCTATGCAGCTGTTCAGGAAATCCGATTGTTACAGGAGTTGGGTTGTAAAGTTACGTTCGCACCTAACAACATGGCGCACATGGGGGTGCACACAGAAAATCTGCAGAAGATGGGTGTCGAATGTGTGCATGCACCGTTCTATCACTGCGCGGGTGATTTCCTGCAAGATCGAGGCGAAGAGTTTGATATCGTCTATATCACTCGGTACGACATTGCAGAAGCAGTCATTGATAGTGTGAGAGCCTTCAGTCACGCAAAAATTTTGTTCAACAACGCTGATCTTCACTTTCTGAGAGAAATGCGTGCGGTGACTACGTCTGGAAGCGGTGACTATTCTGGTCCACTCAATACCCGCGATCGAGAACTCGAGATTATGCGTAGTGTGGACGCTGTGCTCTCTTACAACGAGGTTGAACACACCGTCATCGCGTCTCACAATTTTGATCAGGGCAGTATATTCAAATGTCCGTGGGTACTTGAAAACCGTCGTTCGACCGTGGTGTTCGAAGAGCGTAAGGATATCGCATTTCTAGGTGGTTTTAATCACGTTCCCAACCGCGAAGCGGTGATACACTTTGTGGAAATTGTAATGCCGTTACTGCGCGCCCAGATGCCGGACATCAAGTTCCGTGTTTACGGCAGCAACGTGCCGACCGAAATCGAAATGCTGGCCTGTGATGATGTCATCATTGAAGGTTTTGTTGAAAACCTGAGCGATATATTTGACAGCTGTCGAGTGTTTGTAGCGCCGTTGCTCTCTGGTGCTGGAGTCAAAGGGAAGGTGCTAGAAGCGATCGCTCACGGCGTCCCGAGCGTGTTGTCTCCGGTAGCCGCCGAGGCGACAGGGTTGGTCCACGAGTTCAACACGTTCATTGCGGATACGCCGGCTGAGTGGGTCGAGTCAATCATGGAATTGTATGAGTCAAAAGAGCGCTGGAATTCCTTTGCCGACCGGAGTAATGCCCTTGTGCACCTTAAGTACGCCAAGCAGTTCGGGCTTGAACTTATGTCTGAGGTGTTTCAATATATCGAACTGGATCCGGAAGAGAATCGATCGCCACTTTTTAATGAAGCTGGGAGCCAATAGTAATGCGTGATGTTCTGGTTCACTATCATCTGTTCAAGAACGCTGGTAGTTCAATCGACAAGTGCCTCGAAAAATCATTCGCTGATCGTTGGCACGCCTTTGATCCAGAAAGCAGAAACGGTATCTATACCGCCAATGAGTTGCGAGCCATCATCGATGCGCAGCCGCAAGCAACGGCGTTTTCGTCACATTGCATCGTGCCGCCGATTCCTCGCGATGAGTCGCTGAGGATACATCCCATAGTGGTACTTAGAGAGCCGATATCGCGTGTCTACTCTGCGTACACTTTTGAATGGAAAAAACAAATGGGGCTGGACAAACCAAAAGGATCTCTGGCGGAATACATCAACATGAGATTTGATAAGCCGCGCGGGAATGCAATCGAAGAATTTCAGGTCATCCGGTTGAGCTGTGTTGATCCTGACGCAGTCAGGGTTCCGGTCTCCACCCCCGATGAAACGATGTTCAACAATGCCTGTCGATTCATCGATCAGTTGCCAGCCTTTGGTCTGGTCGAGGCATTCACAGAGTCCGTGGACTGGTTGCAGGCAGCCTATGAAGATAAATTCCCCGGTCTGGATTTGAAACCGGTGGCTGTGAATGTCACTGACGCTAAGACGAGCACTCTGGCTGAGAAGCACGACCGGATTCGAAACGAGATCGGGAACGAACTGTTTAGCGATCTGGTGTCGAGAAATCGCCTGGATACTCGGCTGTATCGGTACGCTGTCAAGCGCTTCCGAAAGCGAAACGCTCTTGAGTCATTGGCAAAAGCATCTTGATTTTGCAGTTGATGCGAAGGGCAACTGTGGGCGTATTGGTCAAAGGGGGTTGATATGATGACGGATGACTATTTGAACCGTTTCCTCGAGAGCACTGAGTCCTACATCCAGTCTGGCGGTAAGCAGCCAATCGATTCGACCGTGCGGGATTTTTTCGTATCTGAACCATTTAGCTGGAAAGCGTTTCACGCCCTTGGTACAGTGCTGGAGTCAGAAGGGGACATCACAGCCGCCAGAGAATGTTACAAGGGCGTGCTCGTGGATCGTGTGCAGAAACGCTTCTTCAATGAAGATATTCACGAACTGACCAACACAAGTTTCCACGGTACCCGTGTCGAGGCTCACCCGATAAGTCAGGTGACGCCTGTCAGTCCATCAATCGCCACCACGTTTCAGCTGCGTGACTATTGCACACGGACTCTGGCTGCCAAGCCAACGTATGTGCATCAATTCTCGAACGTAAATCTGTGGTTCGACGGTTTCAATACCGCCGTGTTCAGTCAGCAAGGTGATGTAGACGCCGCATCCTTGGTTGGCAACCTAGCTCCGGTGCTGCATGCAGCGCGCTCAGTCGAAGCCAATCACGTCAAAGGTCTGCTGGTCCATATGGGTGGGCCAGGAACACACAATTTCTTTCATTGGATGGTCGATGTGCTGCCTAAGCTGGGTGTGTTGGACAAGGCCGGTGTGCTTAGAGACAAAAATACCCGTTATCTTTTTTCCGGCTTTTCCCAAACCTTTCATATCGAGACGCTGGCTCAATTTGGCATTGATGCATCACAGATCTATCTTGCGAACCATCTTGGTCGTCACATCAGCGCTGAGCGTCTGGTCATTCCCGTTTTGGAGAACACGATGGGTTTGACGATGGGCGGCTGGTTGCCGGAGTATCTGCGCCAGCAGTTCGGGATTAATCCGGCGGTATCCAGACACCGGAAAATACTCGTTTCACGCGATGCGGCGCGATCGCACGGCCGGGGCATTACTAATCTTGCTCAGTTCAACCAGTATTTCATTGAGCGTGGGTACGAGCCCTTGTTGCCGGAAAAGTACTCGGTGGCTGAGCAAGCAAAGTTTTTCTCCGAAGCCACCCACGTGGCAGGGCCTCACGGTGCCGGTCTGACCAACTTAAGCTTTTGTTTGCCAGGTACCAAGGTCTATGAATTCTATGGGGACCATCTGGCACCGTGTTATTGGGCTTTGAGTGAATTGTCGGGGCTTGACTACCTGAATCACGACAATTCCAGCGTTGACCTTGAAAACACCTCCGCTTTAGAGCGAACCAGAACCGTGAATGCGCGGCGCTCAAGCAGCTTTTCGGTGGATCTGTCGACCATTGATGCTGATCATGTCGAAGGTTAACGGCTGATTGCCTTTCATTAAAAAAACGCCCTCTATCAGGGCGTTTTTTTTCCGATATTCACAGCTCTTGCTTAATATCCTCGGCCGGATAGCGCAGACCTCGGTTTTGAATGTAGGTGTCCGCATCGCTAATGCCAAACGCCTTTATTAATCGTCTACAGATACTGTCTGTGTCAATATCGTTCTGGCAGGTATACAGATCTATCGTCACGAAGCCTCGAGCAGGAAAAGTGTGGAAGCTGATATGGCTTTCAGCAATCATTACGAAACCAGATAACCCTCCTGGGTCTTTTTAAAGTTTGGCCCTACAGCGACTACTTCTGGCCCGGCGATAATATGCATTCCTAGTTCAGCCGAAAGCGTTGAGAGCAATGCCTTCAATGCCGCCACATTGTTCATCGCTTCCGCATCAGCCATGTAACCTTCAATCATTAGATGCACACCGAATGGAATTCATTCAAATGTTCGATCCGCCTCGGCGACTGACAAATTATTCATGAGCTTCCCCTAGATTTACCCCCGCACCGACTGGGAAAAAATGATCAAACGCCCAATAGAAAATCAACCCATAGGCCACACATGCGACAGCAGTTCTATATCCAGTAACACAGCCTCAAGCAAGCTCAGGTCAGACACATAGAGCACCAAAGGAACACAGATCACGATACTGGATGCCTCCAGACTAAAGATGTGCAATGCGATTTCAACAAACCACTATCGAAGAGGCCGGGTTTACTGTGTTTTTAAGTCACACCAGTAAAGTGTGCGAATTGTTGCGAGACATATTGCATCGAGATTCAGATCAGCAGATGGAACAAAATTCAAATACCGGCACAATAAAGCGTTGCCTAGAACCTATAAATCCCATCCAGAAGCATCACGTGCACGTGCGACTGAGCCCATGCGACGCGCTACGCCCGGACACGCTCGATTTGGATTTATAAAATACTGTGTTTGTATGATGTCACAAAATCCACACTCCAATAAGATCAATTTTATCGAACAAGGCATTGATGTTCGCTAGCAGCGATACGCAATAATCTTTCAAAGTGAGTAAGCGATCCCATCAAAATACGACGGGCAAATCCGACTGTGTCTATTCGATTGTGAATCTATTTAATTATCTTTTGGACTCGTCAATAAGTAGGAGACAACCATGCGCGAATATTCAAGGACGAAACGTGCACTTTCTCACGCTCACGCTCACGCTCACGCTCACGTTCAATGGCTTGGTTTGGCTTACATCAATACAGGCACCTCATCAATGGCAAAGATTTATGCGAGACTTCAACCTAATCAGATTCTATTGAGAGACAACGACATACTGGTGACGGAAGTTGGGTTCGTTACCCTGGCTGTGCATTCAACCCATGCGGTTAATTGCAATAATGAGGTTGTAGTGCCTGGTATTGACAGCGAAGGCACGCGGGGCTTTCTTGTTATGCGTGAGAATGCGATTCCCTATCACAGTATGAGCGACTGTATTATGCAGGCGTGCAATGAATCCGACTGCGCACAACAACGAGCTCAGGCATTGGTAGCGGCCTTTGGAGACAAACACACCCTGCACGAGGCGGCCCGCAAAGCTCCGTGGTACAAGTGGGTCACTGAACAAGATTTGACAGCTTCGGGCTTGTGTGCCTGGGGTAGTGATTCCTTTTTGAAACGAATGCGCCTGCGCTTTCTTGCCCGACGCTTTGGATTGCCGCGGGTCTGCTTGAGGCTGGCGGGAACTTAGGGTGACAGGGTCGTTGCTGCAAGCCTTCTACGCGGAAAACTAAATTGCTGATACTCAGTTAGCGGTGTTGCGGACAGCTACCCTATGTTCTCCGCTGCTGTAGCGTATCCAGCAAAAGCGTCTAGAAAGAAAGTTGATATATTGATATACAATTGTTATAGTCTGCCGGGTTGATGTATATGCCTTACAGCGGGGTGCTGCCAGTTGTCCATTGTTCCCATTCGTTCCAGCGATACAGATGCGGCCGAGGTGGCTTGGTTTGCACCCTTGTGTTCAGATGACTATCGCTATCTGGGTCAGCCTGAGGGGGAATTACGCTCGTCCTGGAGTAACACCTCAAGCATCATTCAAGCCGCTGATAAGCTAGGCTATCGAAATATTTTGTGCCCATCGTCCTATCAGGTGGGTCAGGACACATTGACTTTCGTAGCGGGCAATGCGCCACTAACCTCCCACATCAATATGCTCGCGGCAGTGCGTTGCGGTGAGATGCAGCCGATTATGCTTGCTCGTACCCTTGCAACGCTTGACCACATGTTGCAAGGGCGATTGACGATCAATATTATTTCGTCAGATTTTCCAGGCCAGAAGGAAGAAAGCGCGTATCGCTATCAACGCTCACGCGAGGTCATTGAAATACTAAAACAGGCCTGGACTCAGGATGAGATCAACTATCAAGGAGAGATTTATCAGTTCGAAGGATTAACCACTGATCCTGTTCGACCCTATCAGCAGAACGGTGGACCGCTACTGTATTTTGGCGGTTATTCGCCGCCGGCACTGGATCTGTGTGGCGAGCATTGTGATGTGTATTTAATGTGGCCGGAAGCCCGGGATCAACTGGCTGAACGCATGAAAGCTGTCAATGCAAGTGCTGAAGTCCATGGTCGGGTAATCGACTATGGCTTGCGGGTTCACATGATCGTAAGAGACACCGAGAACGAAGCAAAACAATACGCTAGGGAACTGGTGAGTAAGCTTGACGATGACCAAGGGCGATTAATCCGAGAGCGCGCTTTGGATGCAACATCGCTAGGTGTATCGCATCAAGCTAAAAACCGCGAGCTAGCCGATCTGGAGGGGTATATAGAGCCTTGCTTGTGGACAGGTGTGGGGCGTGCTCGATCTGGTTGTGGGGCTGCCCTGGTTGGTTCGACCGACCAGGTGTTAACCGAAATTGAGAACTATAAGAAAATGGGGATGCGGGCGTTTATCTTCTCTGGTTACCCACATCTTGATGAATGTGAATCCTTTGCGAAGCGGGTCTTGCCTGAGCTAAAAACCTGCTCAATGCCGCAACTGCAAGGTCGTGTTCCCGAGTCGGTGCCGCAAACACCTTTGGGTGTTGGTCAGCGTCGATAAATGCAGAAGGTCTAAAAAGCCGTGAATAAGACAGCGCACGCGCAGCAGTCTGTCATGTGGAACGCTCTCAGCGATAGGCGTCCATTGTCGATGCGTTGTATTTCGCCACACAAGTTCGGGCTGAAGAGCCGTTTGACGCGGCAGTGCAATTTGCGAAAAATCCACAAGGATCTGAGCGATCAGATTGGATTGTTGGTCAAGATAAGGTACCGTTGCCGGATTCTGCTACAGCCCGCTTTGAATGCAAGCAGGAAGTTCTGTACGATGGTGGGAATCACACGACTACCGTGGGTCGTATGTTTGCGGTTTTCACGGCGTTCTACCGCTCCGCTATTATTTCAACGGGTGAATTTGGTACTTTTTTAGCTCGCGCAGGGAATACGTGTCTAGCAACTAGCCGCTAATGGCACGGGTAAATTGAGCGTAGTGGCAGTTCAACGCTATGGGGAGGAGAGATTGAAAGTCTTTGCAACGCTAGTTGGTCTGTTGAGCAAGATCAACGAATTCATGTTGGCGGTCGGTCGACGATTGGGTGTGGTTGCAATGGTGCTGATGGTGCTTGTTATTTTGTTGCAAATCTTCTTTCGTTATGTGCTCAACGATGCCCTAGCTTGGCCAGAGGAGGCAGCTCGGGGGCTCATGATCTGGATGATGGCCTTGGTGGTACCCACCGCTTACCGGCATGCAGGGTTTGTTTCCATTGAAATGCTTCCGGATTTGCTACCAGCGAAAATTCGTGCCGTATTGTTGTTTACTATTTTGCTATTGAGTTCAGCCGTTCTGGTTCTAATGCTTGATCAGGCTTGGGCACACTTCTCCGCTCCCTTGCTGTTTGACTCTTCCGGGCTTAACCGTTTGTTGCAAGACAGCGGCATCAATGCTTTGTTGGGCACTGAGCTGCAATTTCGAACCGCCTACATATACTTGGCGATGAGCGTCATGCTGGTGGTGATGCTGTTTGTGTCAACGGAGTTGATACTGCGTCAGATCGGCACATTTATATGGACGGATACAGTATTTCCAGCTCTGCCTAGACCTGCTTTTTTGGGGGGCGGGAAATAGTGCTGGCGCTGTTTCTGCCACTTTTTCTGTTGTTCTTGGTTATTGGTGTGCCGGTGTTTTTCGCCATGCTGGCAGCACCGGGTTTGCTCTTGTATTTTAGCGGGCAAGAGCGAGATGTTGCTTTGATGTATCGGAATATTTTCAATGGCATCGATAATGGGGTGTTATTGGCTATTCCATTTTTTATGCTGGCAGGCGAGCTTATGAACCGCGGTGGTATCACCGAACGCCTTGTCGATTTCTCGCAAGCTATCATCGGCTCAGTACGAGGTGGGCTGGCTCAAGTAAATATTCTTTCATCCATGCTGTTTGCTGGAATGTCTGGATCGGCTGTGGCTGATACGTCGGCTTTGGGAAGTATGCTGATTCCTGCAATGGAAAAAGAGGGCTATTCCCGAAAATTTGCGGCCGCAATAACCGCTGCTTCATCAGTCATCGGGCCAATCATTCCACCGTCAGGCATCATGATTATTTATGCCTATGTGATGGAAGTGTCGGTAGCAGCTTTGTTTGCGGGTGGTTTAATCCCAGGCTTGCTGGTTGGGCTTGGGCTTATGATCGTGACTAGGGTCATGGCCAATCGCTACGATTATCCACCGGCCAAGAAGATCAGTTTGGAAGCGGTGCACTTGTCGCCCGCTGAAAACATAGCGGCGCGAGTTATTGTGCGGCTGGCGTTGCTCGCACTGCTATATCCATTGATGATAAAATTATTGGGTAACCAGGGTGAAAACACAACATTTGTTATTGTCGCGGTCATGGCGCTGTTGGCAGGTGAGTTGTTCTTGTGGCTACAACGTCGAATGATGTCTAAGCCGTTTCGAACCATCGCTAAGCGTGCTGTGTTACCGCTGCTTACACCCATTATTATATTGGGGGGTATTCTGGGCGGAATCGCCACGCCCACAGAAGCCTCTGCCTTAGCGGTGGGCTATGCGGCGTTTCTGGGCTTGGTGGTGTTGAGAACGCTGAAGTTCTCTGAACTCTCAGACGTGATCTCCCGGTCTGCCATCACCTCTGGTGTGGTTCTATTGTTAGTCGGGGCTGCTATGGCGTTTAAAACAGTGGTCAGTTTGTCGCACGTAGCGGAAAACCTCGCTGTATTTATTGTTTCCTTAAGCAGTGATCCCTTATTGCTTCTGTTTTTAATCAATGTTTTGTTGTTTGTTGTGGGTATGTTTCTGGATGCAGGGCCTGCGATTATTATTTTGGGGCCTATCCTTGCGCCTATCTTTATTAATCTGGGGATACATCCGGTACATTTTGCGATGATAATGTCGGTTAATCTGACGGTAGGGTTGGCTACTCCGCCGATGGGTTTGGTGTTATTTGTCGCATCGTCGGTGTCCGGGGTCAAGGTCGAAACAATCTCACGGGCTATTTTGCCGTTTCTGGCGGTCGAGGTGGTGGTGATATTTCTGATTACCTACTTTCCGGTCATTTCGCTGGGTATTCCCAGTTGGCTAGGATTTGTCAAAAATGTCGACCTAATGGGGCCTTTATTAGGCACTTTTTTCTAGAAAATTCTTTTATATTGTGTTTGCTTGCCCATTCGGGCAGGTTAGTAAGTGTTAGTTAGGATGTGTTGTTGCATTGATGTGAATATAACGGTTAATACGAGGAGAGTAAAAATGATAAAAAGTTGGAAATCCCTGAGCTTGACGGCGATGGCGATCAGTCTGTTTGCCGGTAGTGCACTGGCTGCAGAAATTAATCTGCGAGCGACCGCCAACTCTAATGAAAACGATGAAGACTATGACGGTTTGGTGGTCTTTAAAAACTACGTTGAGGCGGCATCAAACGGCAAAATTGGTGTAGAGCTCTTTATCGGTACACAGCTGTGTTCAAAAGGCGCTGAGTGTTTGCAAGGTGTGGCTGATGGCACCATTGATATCTACATCTCTACATCGGGTGGTGCTGCAGGTGCATTTCCCTATGTTCAGGTGCTTGATCTGCCGTATCTGATGGCCAATGATCGTGTGGCTGAGACAGTTTTGCAAGGCGATTTTACCCGCACGATGCGTGACATGGCTCTGGCAGACTCCGGCGACAAAATTCGCCTGATGACCATCGGTAACACAGGTGGTTGGCGTAACTTTGCCAATACCAAGCGCCGTGTTCAAGCGCCGGGAGATATGGAAGGTTTGAAAATTCGTACCGTTGTTGCTGATCTGCCGCAGGAGCTGGTACGAGCTCTGGGCGCATCTCCCACGCCTATTCCATGGCCAGAACTGTTCACGTCTTTCCAAACCGGTGTAGTTGAAGGGTCAAAGAATGGCATCACTGACATCATGGGTATGAAATTCCCTGATGCAGGTCTTCAGTATGTCACGCTCGACGGTCATGCCTACATGGGTGCGCTGTGGTGGATGAATAACGACAAGTTCATGAGCTTGTCTGAAGATTTGCGTCAGGTAGTTGTAGATGGCTTCGCCGCTTTGCAACAGGCCACGTTTGCTTCTCCCAAGCGCAAATCCATTGAAGCCTATGAGGAGTTTGTAGCCGGTGGTGGGGATCTCTATGTGCCAACACCTGAAGAAAAAGCGGCTTTCAAAGAAGCAGCGGAGCCTGTTTACGGTTGGTTTAAAGAAAACGTAAAAGGCGGACCTGCCATATTTGATTCATTAACTAGCGAAGTGAGCAAGGCTGAAGAAGCCATTGCCGCTGACAATCAGAAAGATCTTAACTAACTGCTGATTGACAAGGTGAGGGTCGCTGTTTGGCGGCTCTCACCGTTTTTTTCTTGATGGTGCTGGAAATGAGAAATGTCGGTCTCTGAATTAACTCGCGTGGCACACTAGCGGAAAGGGTACAGCCAGCTCTTATAGTCATCGATTAGAATATGCGCCTTTTCAATCTGCTCAGCACTCATTTTTTTAACCACTTCTTCTTGGCTAATGGCTGCGTCCGGATCACCACCAATAGCGGACAACACGTACCACATATACGCTCGAACAAGATCGGGTGCCGTCACGCCTCGGCCCACTTCGTAATACCATCCAACGCCGCTTTGCGCTCCCGGATGCCCCTTCATGGACGAACGCAAATACCACTCAAATGCCCGCTCGTCATCGCGTTCAACACCCAGCCCCATGGCGTACATAACGCCGATCAGTTCCTCGGCTTCTGCGTTGCCCGAGCGCGCGGCTGGCAACAGCGCTTGCATGGCTTCGGCAAAGCGATTTTGTTCCATCAAATCGCGAGCCGGTTCCAACTCAGCGGTTGCAATGCCAGAGGCTGTGATCAGAAAGCTGATAAAAAGCGCTTGGTAAAATATCGGCATTTGGCCTTGTCCTTGATGGTGTTACTGTTTGCTCAGTCAGTCTCGGCAGCGGAACAGGCCTACCCACTACCCAAACCATTAAGCCTTGATGATTTCCTATCCTTCGACACAAAGCAAGTGAAGCTTGGGCAATTGTTGTTCTATGACCGGATTTTATCGGGGAACAAGAATATCGCATGCAGTACTTGTCATCATCCTCAGTTTGGTGGCAGCGACGGTCTGTCGTTGGGCATCGGTGAAGGGGGTGAGGGGCTGGGTACCCAAAGGAGCGCAGGGGCAGGGGAGCATCGCATCAAAAAGCGTATTCCGCGAAACGCATCAGCGCTGTGGAATTTAGCCGCTAAGGATGTTCGTGTTCTGTTTCACGACGGCAGGCTGTCTGCCTCAGATGTTTATGGCAACGGCTTTAATTCACCGGCCCAGGAATGGTTGCCTGAAGGTTTCAATAGTTTGTTGGCGGCGCAAGCGGTGTTTCCGTTAACAGCTCAGTTTGAAATGGCGGGTAACCCCAAAGAGAATGAAATAGCCGGTGCTGCACACGATCGAGTGGATAAAGTATGGCCGATCGTCGCCAAGCGGGTTCGAACAACAGCGGGATACGCGGACTTATTCGTAGAGGCGTTTGATCATATCGGTGAGTCCAAAGATGTCTCCATTGTTGATATCGCGAATGCACTGGCGGCTTTTATGGGCACAGAGTGGCGTAATTTTGATTCTCCGTTCGACGATTATCTGGCGGGTGATAATTCGGCATTAACCTCAACTGAAACAAAGGGCCTAGAGTTGTTTTACGGTAAGGCGAACTGCGCTCAATGTCACGCAGGGCCCTTGTTGAGCGATCAGGAATTTCATGCATTGGCGTTGCCGCCTTTTGGGCCGGGACGTACCCGCGTGTTTGATCCGTACGCCCGCGATATCGGTCATATGGGTGAAAGTAATTCGTTGGATGATGCCTACCGTTTCCGAACCCCGTCGTTGCGTAACGTAGAGCTCACCGGGCCCTATGGTCACAACGGTGCGTACGATTCCCTTGAGGGGATAATCAAACATCACTTAAATCCGCAAGAATCGTTCGATCGTTGGCAATCAGCAGACGCCAAATTAGTTTCTGTACCCTGGTTGACCACCATCGATTTTGTGGTCCATCAAGATCGACGTGAGATGGCGCGTGTACGCAACAAGGTAGATATCCAACCCGTTCAATTGAGCAATGGTGAGATCAGCAACCTGGTGAGCTTTCTGAAAGCGTTAACCGGTAACAGCGCTGAGAGCCTGCCCTTGGGTATTCCCTCGTCCGTACCCAGTGGACTGCCTATAGACACGTTGGAAGAATGAGCAGTGGGCTTTTAGACTGTGTACCGTTTATTGACATTACCCTAACCGCGACAGCTTGAAGAAAACACTATCCGTCACTCCCAAATTGATACCACTTTTCAGTGGCACTGGCCATTGGTTAGACGTTTTGTTAAAGTTCTAATCCGCTTTTGGCCTTTCGTATAGGCTCAAATCTGAAGAAGCTCACAGACTACACGTAAATCGATTACGTCAATTCGTACTTTGCGGTCGTACTCATTCCGTCGCAAACTGTTGTGTGACCATCTGCGCCATCTATTCACCACGAAAGATGTGCACATGTTTTTAAAAATGACAAAAAAAATACTGGCATCGATTTTTCTGTCGTTGATTGTGTCGAACGCGTACGCGTGGACGCAACTGCCTGATATGCAACGCGCTCGGGTAGAGGCTACTGCAGTGCTGTTTGAGGGCGATATCTATGTCTTCAATGGATTTGGTCCGAACATTCGCATTGAACCGACAGTGGAGAAGTTTGATTCGTCCACCAAGCAATGGTCAATCGTCGGCACAACCTCAGTGGTTCTCGGAAACGCCGTTACTCACAACGGTGTGGTCAGGGTTGGGCAGAAGGTCTGGCTAATTGGCGGACGTGTAGGAAGCCACCCTGGGCGCGTGTCGAACCAGGTGTGGATATACGATCTGGTTAATCGGTCGTGGGAGCAGGGACCCCAGTTACCGATTGCCGGTGCGGCGGGGGGAGCTGCGTTAGTGGGTAACACGATTCACTGGTTTGGTGGGCTCGATACACAGGCCAATTGCGATGTTGATCGCCACTACACGCTCGACACACGAAATGTATCGGCCGGTTGGCGCGATATCACCGATGTGGCTGCGATGCCTAATCCGCGTAATCATTTTTCGACTGCCGTTGTCGATGAAAAAATATACGCGATAGGAGGCCAGTTTGGTCACGACAGATGTCCGGGATTTAACGCTATCGATACGAACCTTGTGCACGCGTTTGACCCATCGAACAATACGTGGGAGCGTGTGGCAAACCTTCCTACCAAACAATCTCACAACGAGCCCTCAACCTTTGTGTACGCAGGAAAAATCTATTCAGTCGGCGGAAAACTCAATAACGATAAAGTGATGAGCTATGACCCGGCCACTGATAAATGGGCGCAACTGCTAGAGCTTCCTGAGCGTTTGTTGGCACCGGTTGCAAGAATTATTGATGGAAAATTAATTGTCGCTGGAGGCGGTGCACCAATAACGCGTAACAGCGTCGATAACGTGCGCAGCATTGCCATATCATTGCCTGAAAGTACCATTGACGACTCACCGTCGGGATCAAACAATAACTCTGGTGCTGTAGACCCCTATCAGCTATCGGTAGAAGCGGAAGACTTCGATGCGCGAGTGGGCACGAACACTCATACGTGGGCCGATGGGTCTCTGAACGGAGCAAGCTCGGGACACTCTATGGTATCCAGCCCGGATATCGGAGGTGTTTTCCACGGCGCCGCTGGCAGCCCGATGTTGTCGTATTTAGTGTACTTTGCAGAACCTGGAATTCACACGGTCTGGATTCGTGGCTTTGGTGATACAAACGCCAACGGTGAAGGCAAGAGTGACAGTGTTCACGTCGGATTGAATGGTAGCTTATCAAGTACCGCAGATAAAATTGACGGGTTCAGGAGCGGCGAGTGGCATTGGAGTCGCAGTACGCGAGACGGTGCCCCTGCCACGTTAAACGTACCATCGGCTGGGCTTCATACAGTCAATATCTGGATGCGCGAAGACGGTTTCGCTATCGACAAGTTTGTTATCACTAACGATGCGCGCTATGTGCCGACGGGTTCTGGTCCTTCGGCTAATGCAGGAGGTTCTGGCACCACTGGCGATACCTCTAATTCTGATTCAGGGATCGATAACAGTGCACCAGTCAACCAAGCACCGGTCGTGAATGCAGGTTCGGATAGATCCGTTTTTGCGAGAACCTTAGTGTCCCTAAATGGCTCTGTAACCGATGATCAATTGCCTAACAATTCACTGAGCAGTCGCTGGGAGAGAAGTGAAGGTCCTAGCTCAGTTGTATTCACTTCACCCGGCCGTGTTGACGCTGATGTTACTTTCTCAGTGCCCGGTACATACACTCTAACTCTGACTGCAACCGATGGTGAGTTGAGCGGTAGCGATGTTTTGGTCATCACGGTAGCTGAACCGGTTGTTGAAGAGAATCCTTCCGATACAGATCCAAACATCGACTCAGATAGCGACTCAGATAGCGACTCAGATAGCAACGATGCTGAAGGCTATCTCATTTCGATTGAAGCGGAAGGATTTGATAATCGAACCGGTAACAACACTCATCAGTGGGTGAGTGCGGCTATTGATGGATCCAGCGCCAATGAATCGATGAAATCAAGCCCTAACATTGGCGGATTTTCCGCTGGATCAGTCGGTAGCCCGATGATGTCTTACCGAGTTGCTTTCTCAGAGTCGGGTACTCATTATGTTTGGATTCGCGGTTTTGGCGATACCAACGCCCAAGGCGAGGGTAAGAGCGACAGTGTTCATGTTGGCCTTAATGGAGTCCTAGCCACTACGGCAGACAAGATAGATCAGTTTCCTTCGGGGGGTTGGCACTGGAGTCGCAGCACTCGTGATGGACCGCCGGCAACGTTGAGCATACCCTCAGCAGGTCTACATACCGTGAATATATGGATGCGTGAAGATGGTTTTGCAATTGATAAAATTATCATCACTAACGATGCAACCTATATTCCCGCTGGATTGGGACCTATCAGTAACGTAAATGGTAACGACAGTTCAGTACCGAATACAGGAACAGGTGCGGGTGCGGGTGCGGGTGCTGGTGCGGGTGCGGGTGCGGGAGATAGTCCGGTTTCAGATGAAGAGCAATTAACACCTGACGTTACCGAGAACAACTCGGACAACAATGAAGCTACGGATGGAGCGCCCGATGGCGTAGAAACTGGTGGAAGTGGAAGCTACCCGATATCGGTAGAGGCGGAAGATCATGAAATTCAATCTGGTACGGTTACTCATCAATGGGTGAACGCTTTCCTCGGCGATTCAAGTGGTGATGGCTCTATGCGAGTAAGTCCTGACGTGGGCGGCTTTTCACCAGACTCCGCTGGCAGTCCAATGATGTCGTACTTACTGTATTTTGCAGAGCCGGGTAAACACTATGTTTGGATACGCGGGTTAGGCGATGCAAACGCGAATGGCGAGGGAAAAAGCGACAGTGTTCATATGGGTCTGGATGGGAAATTGTCCAGCACAGCGGATAAAATAGAAGGGTTCCCAGCCGGTGGTTGGCATTGGAGCAACAGTACGCGTGATGGTGCACCGGCCTCCCTGAATGTGCCAACTGCGGGCTTCCACAACGTCAATATCTGGATGCGTGAAGATGGGTTTGCTGTGGATAAGTTTGTCATAACAAAGGATGCCAGTTACGTTCCTGATGGTGCGGGCCCAGAGGAGAACGCGGGTGGTGCAGCCGTTACTGGTATCAATGAACCTGTCGATCCTCCGGTAAACTATGGCTCGGTTGTCAACGCATTAACGGCATGGAAAATACATCAGACGTCTAACGGCAGTTCTGTTACGGCACGTCACGAAGCAGGCGCTGTGCCGGTACATGGAAAAATATACATGATGGGCGGACGTGGTAATCGCCCCGTTGAGTCGTTCGATCCTGTGACAAACCGTTGGAGCAATCACGGCCCGGCGCCTGTTGATTTTCACCACTACCAGCCTGTAGCGATTGGTAATATGGTTTATGTCGTCACGGGACTCGTTGGAAATATACCGAATGAAACCCCGCTGAACCATGTTTATCGATTCAACACCGCCAACAATACCTGGACTAAGCTGACATCGATTCCTTCGGGTCGGGCAAGAGGTGCTGCTGGTGCGGTGACGTATAATGGTAAAATCTATGTTGTGGGTGGCAACCTCAGAGGGCACCTCGGGGCGGCAGTGCCATGGTTTGACGAATTCGATCCTGCTGATAATTCCTGGAATGTACTCAGTAATTCACCTAATGCCAGAGACCATGCGACCCTTGCCGTCGCTAACGGAAAATTGGTAGTGGCTGGAGGCCGAGAATCTGATCTACCAAATTTGTTTGATCGCACTGTCGCTGCGACGAATGTGTATAACTTTGCCACTGGCAGGTGGGAAACGGGGCAACCGAACATTCCAACTCAGCGAGCCGGAACCATGAGCGTTGCCCATGGGCCAGAAGTTATTGTTATTGGTGGTGAATCAACAGCCATGAGACAGGGTCATGATGACGTTGAAGCCTATAACGTGGAAACGCGCACTTGGCGTACGTTGCAAGGTCTGAATCAAGGGCGTCACAGTGGTGGTGCAACACTGCTAAATGATCAAATTCACGTGATCAGTGGAAACTTGGTAAGAGGAGGTGGTGATGAGACTACTTTACACGAAGTGTTGGATGTGATGCCTTGAGCTGAATGATAAGCAGCTAGGCAACAGTGGGTGATTGGTCTGGTTGTCAGCGTAGCAAATTTTTACCGGTAGTCGAATGTCTTAACGTATTGCAAAGTAGGGAGGACAAGCACACGATGGTCAGCTGTAACGAATACGATTACATCGAATTAGTTTGCCTGTACCGCTACCCGATAAAGCTTACATTGAAAACAGGTGAAATCATCGACTGTACAGCGTTGGATACTCAATACGATGCAGCTCGTAAAGAGTGCATCAAAGTTTCTATTGAAGGGGTGGAATCCTATATCGTTTTGAATGAGATATCCAAGCTGGAAGTCAGTATCGATAACCCGCACTTCAAGCAAGTGGTTTTTAACGAATGATGCGTCGTTACTTCAAGTCAGTAGTGTTCATCGGTTAATGTGTAATTAGGACGATGATGGTTTTAGTCAACTTCTATGGCGAAATTGTAGTCGTGGATGCACGGTGCGTGGTCTGAGAATCGTTTGTCCCGGTAGATGCGCGTTTTAGTCAAGGTGGGGGCTAGGTCTTCGGAGATGACTTGATAGTCTATGCGCCAGCCTACGTTGTTGTCACGGGCGCTGCCGCGTTGTGACCACCAGCTATATTCGTGCTCTTTCTGGGGCAGCAGGCGAAACGAATCTCGGTACCCCTCTTTGTCAAACAGTTTACCGAGCCATTCGCGTTCTTCTGGCAAAAAGCCAGAATTTTTCTTGTTACCGCGCCAGTTGCGAATGTCTTCGTTTCGATGAGCAATATTCCAATCGCCTGTGACAATAAGACTGTCGCCACGCTTACGACGTTTTCTCAGTTGAGGCAATAGCTCGTCCATAACGCGGTATTTGTAGTCCTGACGCACCTCGCCCATGGAGCCTGATGGCAAATATAGCGATACAACAGACAGGTTGTTGTATTGCACTTCTAGGTACCGACCTTCGCAATCTATCCAGTCTATTCCCAAGCCCAATATGACTTTATTGGGCTTGAGCCGGCTGTAGACGGCGGTGCCGCTGTAACCTTTTTTTTGAGCGTCGTGATAGTAACAATGAAAGCCCTTGGGGTGAAACTGAGGGTCGGTAAGTTGATGCTCCTGAGCTTTGGTTTCCTGGACGCACACCACATCAGCCCGCTGGCGGTTAAGCCAGAGAAAGAATCCCTTGTTGGCAGCTGATCGGATGCCGTTTGCGTTGAATGTGATAATGCGCATAGCTTCACATTTTACACGGGGTTTTGGTTCTTGAGCCCACTTGCATGAGAAGTCAGGGTGTGAAGTCTGTCGTATGCTAGTGGATTTAACGCCTTCAAGATCTTTTTATTCACTACAGCTATCGCGAGCCAAGCCGATATGTTATGCAATAAAGTAATCCTTTACCATAGCTCATGATGACAGGTACAATCTTCATCCGATCACTCACCTTTGTGACTTTGGTGCTAGTAGCGCTTGGCGCATATGGAACAGCGCACGCTGAGAGAGTGTATAAGCTCAAAGACGGTGGCCTGACCACTTATCAGGACCGTGCTCCCGATTCCAATCAGGACGATGGTCATGAAATCCTTAACAACCAGGGCGTTGTTATGGAGGAGATCAAGAGTCTCGAAGAGCGTCGCGTGGCACGTCGTCTTGAGCAAGAGCTAGAGCTGTCGAAAATTCGAGATCGCGCACTGTTGGCCACATTTACCACGGAAGCCGATCTGATTCGAACGCGTGATGATCGCGTGGGTATGATCGATGGGCTAATCGGACGTCTTGACGATCGTATCCGCATTCTCTCTGACCGTCTTGACGTGATCGACAAGCGAGTCATGATGCAAGAGACGTCGCGTGGTGAAGATCAGGCGCAGGAATCACTCTACGAAGAGCAGCAGAGCATTCAGAGAAATATAGAAAACGCTTGGTCACTGATCGATGCGAAAGCGATCGAGCGCACTAAAGTAGTGGAAAAGTTTGATAAAGATCTGGACCGTTATCGTGAACTTAAAACGTACCAGCCACGCTAGAATCAAGCACCGACAACGCCACTGGATCGATATTACTCAATTTGGTGCGAATTTTAGGTGCTACGACGAATTAAGGTTCCAACACCTTGGTCCGTAAACAACTCCAGTAGCACCGCGTGTTCCACTCGGCCATCGATGATTTGAACACTGCCCACGCCAGCGTGTACCGCATCCAAGGCGCATTGAACCTTCGGTAACATCCCACCGGCAATGGTGCCATCCTCGATATACCGATTAACATCGTCCGGGCTAAGCCCTGTCAGCAGCTGTTGGTTTTTGTCGAGGATACCCTGCGTATTGGTGAGCAGTAACAGGCGCCGTGCCTTCAACGCTGCTGCCACGCTGCTGGCGACCAAGTCGGCGTTGATGTTGTAAGGTGCACCGTCCTTATCCGCACCGACTGGGGCTATAACAGGGATGGTGTTGCTATCTCGCAGGGTGTCTAATATTGTGGTGTTGATGTTGACCACTTCCCCCACATGGCCCAAATCCACCTCAGGCTTGTTGGCCAATGTTAGCGGTCTCGCCCGAATCAATCCAGCGTCTCGTCCGGTCATACCAATGGCCTTGCCACCGGCTTGTGTCAGCAGCGACACGATCTGTTTGTTGACCAGTCCTCCAAGCACCATTTCGACCACTTTCATAGTGGCCGCATCGGTGACGCGCATACCATCGATGAACTCGCTCTGAATGTTGAGCCGTTCCAGCATAGCGCCGATTTGAGGCCCGCCGCCGTGGATGACGATGGGGTGGATGCCGACCTGCTTCATCATGACAATGTTTTGCGCAAACAAGCGCTGCAGGCGTTCATCCGTCATGGCGTTGCCACCGTATTTGATGACAATGGTTTCGCCGTTGTAGCGCTGGAGGTAGGGCAGGGCTTCGTTTAATACCCGGGCGGTGTCAGTGACGGTGCTGGTGTCCACATTGATTCACGACAGGGGCGGCTTAAGCCCCTGTCGTGTCCATTATTGATTCAGAACGGTATTGTGACACTGCTGTCTGTGTTCTGCATCGCCTGACGAAATTCCTCCTGAATCCGCGTCATCGCGGCATCGGTATCCGCTTCAAATCGTATGACGAGCGAAGGCGTGGTGTTGGAGGCCCTGACCAATCCCCAGCCATCCGGGTAATCCGCGCGAACACCGTCTATGGTGGTGAGCTTGGCGCCTTCAAACTTCGCATTGGCGATGAATTTTTCGATGAACGTGTGCTGCGCGCCGTCCACATCCAACGTCACACCCAGTTCCGGGGTGTTAATGCTGTTAGGGATTTCAGCGAAAATCTCACTCACCTTTCTATCATCGGCGGAGAGAATCTCTAGCAGTCGGCCTGCGGCATATAACGCGTCGTCAAACCCGTACCAACGCTCTTTAAAGAACACATGACCGCTCATCTCGCCGCCGAGCAGCGCACCGGTTTCCTTGATTCGGGCTTTGATGAAGGAATGACCCGTCTTCCACATTTCCGGCTCCCCGCCAGCCGCGGTGATCGCGTCGGGTAATACCTTGGAGCACTTAACGTCATAAATAATCCGCGCGCCCGGATTACGTGATAACACATCCCGTGCATAGAGGATCATTTGTCGGTCAGGCCAAATGACATTGCCTTCATCGTCGACCACACCGACGCGATCGCCGTCGCCATCGAACGCTAGGCCGAGTTCCAGCTTGTTCTCTTTTACGAGCTTGATGAGATCTTCAAGGTTTTCCAGTTTTGCAGGATCGGGGTGGTGGTTAGGGAAGTTACCGTCCACCTCAGTAAACAGGCTCATCGATTCGCAGCCCAGACCATCAAACAGCTGCGGTGCGCAAACACCGGTAATGCCATTGCCGCAGTCGAAGGCAATTTTCATGGGGCGCTTGAGCTTGACGTCTCCGAGGACTCGCTGTAGATAGTCTTCCATGATGTCCATGGTTTTATGTCCTCCAGAGCCCTGACTGAGTTTTGCGTCTTCGATACGCTGGCGCAAGGCCTGAATGCCATCACCAAACAGTGCTGCACCGTCGAGTACCATTTTTAATCCATTGTATTGCGGCGGGTTATGGCTGCCGGTTACCATGACACCGGTACCGGTTTCGAGCATAAAGGTGGCGTAATACAGTACCGGTGTGGGCACCATCCCGATATCGACTACATCCACGCCAGCCGACTGAATCCCATCGGATAGGGCTTTAATCAGTTCCGGGCCAGAAACTCGGCCATCTCGGGCGACAACAGCGGTTTTGATGCCGCGTTCACTGCACTCACTGCCAAAGGCTTGACCGATCTGGCGCACAGCATCAGGGGTGAGCGCGTCAGCAACCACGCCCCGGATGTCATAAGCTCGAAAAATTTCGGGTGTCACACTCATAAATTGCTCGTTGTGTAATTGGGTTCTGGTTACCCGTTAAGCTAGTTTAACGCCAAGTTGGCATGGCGCATTCATTGGTTGAATTACCCAGCCTAGGATCGGCCGGTAGAGCCGAATCCGCCGTCTCCACGTGCTGTCTCGGTGAAGTCATCGACAACCTGAAATCCCACTTGAAGTACGGGAACAATAACCAGCTGAGCGATGCGGGCGCCGGCCTCGATGTCAAACGCCTCCTGACTGCGATTCCAGCACGACACATACAGCTGGCCCTGATAATCTGAGTCGATCAGGCCAACTAGGTTGCCGAGCACGATGCCGTGTTTATGGCCCAACCCCGATCTCGGCAATATCATTCCAGCGTAGTGCGGGTTTTCGATATAAATGGCAAGCCCCGTCGGAATCAGTGTGGTGTTTCCTGCCTTCACGGTTAAGGTGTCTTCAATGCAGGCTCTTAGGTCCAGTCCAGCCGAGCCTTGACTGGCGTATTCGGGCAGGGGAATCTCGTTACCCACTCGGGGGTCGAGAATTTTGTATTGAATCGTATGCATCAGCGGGCTCTCAACCGATGCGCAATGATGACGGCAAGGGTCGTTATGGGTTTTTTAGTCGTTCAGCGATGATAGCCAATAACGCAGCTGCGACGTCGCGTTTTGGTGCGCGCTCAATACGCTTATGCCCGTGCTCACCCCAGTACACATCCAAGGCGTTGGTGTCAGCGCCGAAAACCGGCTCATCGCGGTTTCCGACGTCGTTGGCGGCGATCAGGTCGAGCTTCTTCTTCTGCAATTTACTGCGCGCGTGTTCGGCAAGGTGTTCGGTTTCCGCGGCGAATCCGACACAAAACGGGCGATCGTCGCGCAGCGAAATGGTTTTCAGGATGTCCGGATTTTTCACCAGAGTGAGCGTCATCTGTTCGGTTTGTTTCTTGATTTTCTCCTCCGCGATCCCCGCCATTCGGTAATCGGCGACAGCCGCCACGGCAATGAACACATCGGTGTCGGGCACCCAGGACTCCACCTCCGAGAGCATCTGGGTGGCTTGCTGGACGTCGATCCGTGTCACCCCTTGAGGCGTATCCAGTTTGGTTGGGCCGCTTACCAGGGTTACTTGGGCACCGGCCTCTACCGCACTGGCCGCCAGCGCGTAACCCATTTTCCCTGAGCTGTGGTTGCTGATGTAGCGCACCGGATCAATCGGTTCTACGGTGGGGCCTGCTGTGATAAGTACGTGTTTGCCCTTCAATAGATCTGCGTTGATCGGAGACGGGTTGGTCGTGGACGCCGCGCTTATTTGAGCCGGATTGCCAGCGCTGCCGGCTGCTGACTGCTGTTCAAACCAGGCAATAACCTGATCGCGTAAATCTTCCGGTTCCGGCATGCGCCCAGATCCGGTCTCCCCGCAGGCCTGATGGCCGGAATCGGGTTCGAGCAATAAAAACCCGCGTTTTTTTAGTGTGTCCGCATTGGCTTGTGTTGCCACGTTGGCCCACATTTGATGATTCATGGCCGGTGCCAGCATGATTTGCTTTGTTGTAGCCAGGCACAAAGTACCCAACAGATCGTCTGCCAGGCCGTGGGCGAGACGTGCCATGGTATTGGCGCTGGCGGGTGCGATCAGTATCAGGTCTGGCCAGCGGGCCAATTCAATATGCCCCATTGCAGCTTCGGCTGATTCATCAAGCAAATCGGTGTGTACCGGATTGCCCGTCAAAGCCTGCAGCGTCAACGGCGTAATGAACGCTTGCGCGCCTTTGCTCATCACCACACGCACATCGCCGCCCTGATCCTGCAGCCGCCGAGCCAGGATGGCCGATTTATAGCTGGCTATGCCGCCGGTAATAGCCAGCAATATTTTTCTGGAAGTGAGTGCAGTCATCCGTAAATGGTATCAGTCTTAATTGAGTAGGAATCGGGACCTGTATGCAGACCCTGTTTCTGCACGCATGTTCCCACCAGTGACTGAGGTCAAGCAATGGTCAAGCCGAAATGGGCCTCTGGTGTTCGCGTTGGAGTCGATTACCCGCGTGTTTCAATGGCGTCGGCGAGTTGTTCGGCAAATTTGGCGGTGATATTAAACACGGCCGTATCAGAGATTAGTGACACGCATTAACGCGAACTGGGTAGGTTCCAAAATTGTCCGCCCATATGGCAGAGCCCTTCGTTGAGCTCTGTCGTGATGATGTTGAGTGGGTTACGGATGCGTGTTTGGTCGAGATAACGCTCGAGCTCCTCAGGTTCTATCACGGTGCGGGCGTTAATAACCGAATGGGTGCGCTCAGGTACGGTGTTTGTTCCGATGCATTGGAGCAATGTGTTTGCATCTAACGCACGGGTGAATGTTCTGATTCAACCCAACGCAGATCCTGTGTCCGGTCAGCCCGCGCTAAAGAGCCAGCAGGTGCGAATCAAGGTGAGTGAAGTGGCTTGCTACGGTTATCTGGTGTTGCGTGCTCGGCCGAAGAATCTGGGGTTTTTAAGTTACTGGGCACTGTCTCCTGTAGAGCAGGGATGGCGCTTGGAGTTTGCTTTCCAAAAACTCTCCCAGTGCTGTTTTGTCGTCGCTCACCGCGCGCTCTGAGCTGTCGTTATGCAGCAGCCAGTCCATCCCCAGTGAGGATGAAAGCCAAGGCTATTACAATGCCTGCTGGTTCCGAGATGATCGGCTAATCCAGGCCATTTACCTTTCTTCCCAACCGGTTCTGGCCGCGAGAGCAACGGTCAATGGTTTTCTGGATAAGTGCTACAAGACTTTCGCTGACAGGGCTTCAGCCGGGGCAGGTCGAGCGAAGAGCGGCCAACAGGGCCAGGGAGCAATTGTCTGCAGCTGTATGAGTGTGGGTAATTTCGCCATCCAGCACGCCATCCAGCACGCCATCCGGAACGCCATCCGGAACGCCATCCGGAACGGTGCCACTTGCGTATCATCGGTCGGCGAGGCCTGTGGCGCTGGAACCCAGTGCGGGTCATGCCAGCCTGAAATCAGCGTATTGTTGAGAGCGACACGAGATTCGAAAAAGTTGGTGATACCACTGGATGTGGTTGCGTAGGGCTTAGAGAGGTCGCAGGAGAGATGTCGGCAGCCGGGAGATCGGAAAATTCTGTGGTGGCTTGGAGAATTTTCCGCTACACATCGCGGCTTCTTCTGATGGGCATTTGACCTTCGATTTGTTAGAGTTTAGCTGACGCGATACAGCAAGATGCAACACGGAGGTTGCCAGCAATGCCACTCATCGATACACCGTTTGACGAGCGCCCAAGAGAAAAGCTCTTGCGGCACGGCGCAAGTTCCTTAACTGACACAGAAATTTTATCTTTGTTTTTACAAACGGGTCGTGCAGGGGAATCGGTACTCGAATTTTCACGGCGTTGCATTTCACATTTTGGCTCCCTCGGGGGTGTGTTTAATGCCGACCGCGATTGTTTTGTAGCTTGCCCAGGATTAGGCGAAGCACGGTATGCAGTGTTCCAAGCGGTTCGCGAATTATCTCGTCGGGAGTTATACTCGCAGCTGCAGCGTGGAGACGCGCTGAGCACACCCGATACCGTTCGCCAATACCTCTCATTGCAATTGGCGGGGCGTCAACATGAAGTGTTCTGCGGCTTGTTTCTCGATAACCGCCACCGGGTAATTGCGTTTACCGAGTTGTTTCAGGGCACGATTGATTCAGCCGCCGTTTATCCTCGTGAGGTAGTCAAAAGTTGCCTTCGAAGCAATGCGGCTGCTGTAATTTTTGCTCATAACCATCCGAGTGGGGTCGCTGAACCCTCGGATACGGATGTCAGGTTAACGCGGAAACTGACTGATGCATTGTCGTTAATCGACGTTCGTGTTCTTGACCATCTGATCGTCGGGCAGGGAGTGCAGACGTCATTGGCTGAGAGGGGGTTGATGTGATCATGCCTGCAACGACTTTTCCTGCGAAAGCGTAAACAAGCCATTGTGAAGATGGTTGGCAGATGCACCAGACCGATGTTCATGCGTAAGGTCGAATTTAAGACCACAGAGTCGGTGACTGCTGCGATCTGCAAGATGATGAGCGTTAACGTTAAAGCGTTGTACCGTACGGTTATCTTCGACAACGAACCTGAGCTTGCAATGCACGAAACGATTGCAGCAGAGCTGGGCGGTGATGTTTATTTTGCACACTCTTGTGCTTCATGGGAACGCGGGACTAATGAGAATGCCCTCGGGGTTATCAGGCAATACTTCCCCAAGAACTGTGACTTCAGTACGATCACTGACGAACAGATAAACGAGATGCAAGACAAATTAAATAATCGATCAAGAAAATGTATTGGTATCAAAAAACCGAATCAGCTATTGTTCGGAATTGACCCACCTGTTGCACTTAGCATTTGAATCCAAGGCTACCAATACCTTTAGTCAGTGCAACCAGGGCGTCAGTTGGCAGCAAGGTATCGACAACTGGACTGGAGTGGCCACAGAG
>CALFBL010000402.1 GCA_937951695.1 uncultured Granulosicoccaceae bacterium
TGGCCATCGCCTCTGGAAGACACTGAAGGGCAAACGAATCCGGCACTGATGTTGTGATGTCTAAAGCGTTCAAAACAGGCGTCGAACCTCATTGCTAGCGCCCGATTGATCAATCACGGTGGGCTTTAGAACGATAAACAACTCGGTGCGTCTACTGGAGCGTTTCTGTTGCCCGAAGAGGGATCCAAACACAGGCACACGACTAGCTCCTGGTATCTGGCGATCCCGATCCTCTTGAACGCTTTGCATCAGGCCACCGATGATCGCCGTTGAGCCACTGGGAACGTGCAGTACCGACTCCATCTCTCTCACCTGAATTTCGGGCACGCCGTTACTCACATTAGCGCGGTTTAGGTCGGGATTGGGGTCATCAACAAAGCCTAAAATTCTGGACAGGGAGGGACGCACATTCAACATAACGCTGTTGTCAGCGCTGATCTGCGGCGTCACATTCATCACCAACCCGACAGGAACCGTGTGAATCTGCGTCTGGGTGAAACGCTCAGTAATGTCAGCGCTTTGTTGTCTTTCGACATTGACAGTAAGTACACCCGGTTATCTACCACCTTAAGCACCGCCGGTTGATTATTCATAGCGATGATTTGCGGCCGCGATACAATGCGCGCTTCACCGAACTCCTCCAATAACTTTAGCGTGGCGTTGATATCACCAAACCCGAAGCCTTCGGATAACGTGACCAGACCACTCGGGGTGGGCGCTTGATCTGCGTTCGTAGCGTTGAATGGACCGAGACCGTGAAACTGCTGGATGGCAGTGATCCCACTGATACCCCGAGCCAACAGCTGCCAGTCTATACCGGCTTCAAATTTATCGGAGAGCAACACTTCGACCACCGAGGCTTCTATCAGCACCTGACGCCGACTGCTTACCGCGACGTGTTCCAGATACCGCACCAATTTGCGGTGCATGTTGGGCGACGCAAGCAAACTGATCAACCCAGTGTCCTGGTTGATAGACCAACGTGCACCCTCACCCTCATCGGCCAACAATAGGTCAACATCCTGTTTCAACGAAGCCCAGAAATGCTGACTGGATAAATTTTCGATGGTGGTGACCGAGCTATTCTCAGCGCCTTGAGAACCGGTGTCATCGACTCCTCTCATGGTGCCAACTTGTGTCGCCAGCCCCACACTGGAGTGGAAGTTTCTCTCCAAATTTAGATAATCAACAGAGTAGAAGGCGGTGAACGCCGCAGGACCCTGAACGTGCAACACGCCATCCACCAGAGACCATTCCAGATTGAACCGAGCGGCGAGTTTGTCCAGCAAACGGTTGGCAGGTTGTTCCGGCAAACTCCAGGTAACGCTGACGTCCAATTCTTCAGAGGCCTGCCAGCTAAGGGAGAGCTGCTTGGCAAGACCATCAAACAGCCGATGTAATGGCAACGCGGTGGCCTCAACCGATACCGGTTGCAACAATACCGCAGGCACAGCGCCCGACACCACCGGCTGTGTGCGGATAGGATCGCCTGTCTTTAACGTTTGAGCCTTTGACACTCGCGCCCAATCGGAACGCTCGGACCCAGCCTCGTTTAAGGTCTCCTGCGCCCAATCAGCAGCCTCGGACGGAGCTCCATTCAAGGTGCTTACCGCCCACCCAGTATGGTTCGCAGGCTTTCGCTGAGAAGCCGCGTAAGCAACGGCCGCTTCTGACGTATCCGCGTAGTTGCCAACGTCGATCGGGGTTTTACACGCGAACGAGCTCAGCACCGAAACCAACAGCGCCAGAATTTTCAGCGATTGAATTGCCATAGAACGCTTCCCTGTGTTCTGATCACTTTGTCAATCAACGCAGACCAGAAAAGCGAAGTATGCGTTCGAGGCACCAACGATAGCGCACAAACATCCAACCGCACAATCAGAGCTTGCCGATATTGCCTCAGGGAATTCTTACAAGGAACGCATCCGCGTGAGCCATTACGCGAGCTACTGGGTCCAGACGCGTAAGTTCTGGACGCTATGAACTAACATCCACGATCGGTATCTTCCAACCGACCCAACCCAATAACTACTGAAGCCCCACATGATCAGTCGCACGTTCTTTGGCAATTCGTACAGCATTGTTCAACATAGTCCCTGCAACCAGCTCAACACACAGTACACCGCAATACATATCGCCAGCGCCGTGTGCGCTGACAACATCTACTGGCTTTGCGGGTAATTCAAAATCATCGCCTTCAGACAGAGCCACAGCAACGCCATCGCCATCGCCATCAACGCTCACTAAAACGACGGGAAAACGTTTGATCAGTTCTCGCGCAGCGGTACTTGCCGATTGCAGCGAGTCTATCCGGACATCACACAACGCTTCAGCCTCGATAGAATTTACGACAAGAATGTCCACCAACGCTACGAGATCAGCGGACATCGCCCGCGAGGGCGCTGCGTTTAGACACACCGTCATGTCGTGTTTCCGAGCGATCTGGGCTGCATGTAGATTTATCGACTCAGAAACTTCGTTCTACAAGAGCAAAAAATTCGCCCTGTCCCACAGCGCTGGTGTCGCAGGAACATCAGCGGCAATGTACAAGTTAGCGCCCGAGACAATGACAGCTCAATAGTCACCGTCGCTGTCCTAGTATGGCAAAACTCATACCGGTGGTGGCGCTGTCGAGCCGTTCAACGAAGTTCGTTGAAAGATTCGCATCTGCCATACATGCGTGCAAGCAGTCGGCGAAGTTATCCTTATCGGTTGCGCTAACAAACCGGGTCTCGGCGCTGTGCGATTTCGCAGCTATTGCCTGATTACCACCCTTAACACCCAATCTTCGGGAACCATAGGCGCCCAGTGACCGTTTCACCTTTTTCTGGTATCAGATTCGACTCCACCAGAATATCGTAGTGCAGACTTCCCAGAACAATCAGTGCTGCAGGGGCGGCGATAACCGCTTCGTTTCGCTCAGACGAACTCGTTTGAGTTTGCAACGACGAACTGCTGTTCTTAACCTTGCTCAGTACGGTGTTCGGTGCGAACCCACGGCTTTCGTGGATTTTGACAAACTGGCTTCAAGACAGTCGCTGTTACGTCCGACGATGACCACCAACAACAGATCTTGAATATTCAGCGGTGGCAACCGCCGCACTAAGCCAGCAGCACGATGCTTGCAGCAAGCGATACTACAGCACTCACAGCGAGTAGAGCGATCAGACCACCGCGATATCGACTGAAGAATCTTTTCTTCGGCATCGAATCTGTATCGTGATTGGCCTCCCCACCCGCTAATAGCTGCGACATCATGGTTCGGTGAGAATCGGCGCTACCGATGTCGGCAAACAGCATCGCGTGGCGCGCCAAATCGTTGATGCTGCCGACTACTCCTTCGCTTCTCTCGGCGATCAAATAAGCCAACTCACGGGTAAACAGACCGCGCTGATTAAAATCAAAACATAGCATCTGGTGGTGCAAAAATTCGCCGATTTCCGGTAGCGTCAAACGCCTGAGCCAATACTCATGTCCGGGGCGTTCAAGGTTCATCATCGGCCTGTTTAGCGCGGCTCGCTCGAACAACACGATCTGAATGGTCGATCGACCCTGATAGCGCAGCGCCGCCAGCTGACTCAATAAAGCTTGAGCAGGGTCATCAAGCGCGCCGTCAGAATCTATGATCAGTAAAAACGGTTTGTTATTCGGCAACGGTGATTGCAGCGCTTGCCACAGCATTTGTAACGCCAGATCCGTTGACGGCTCAGAGGGCTTTTCGGCAACCTCTGGGGCCACCACAATGTCTGCGTGGCGCGGAGAGATTTCAATCAACAAATGACGCAGCAGCGCCGCCATGCCAATGCTCTCATGATCGTACCGGATGATGTTTCGACGATGCTTCATCCGGTCCGCCAACACCAGACTGGTCATGGTTTTGCCAGAGCCGAGCTCACCGTATACGGTCAACAATTGATTGTCGTGTCTGTCAATGGCGCGTGTTAATCCGTCAACAATTTGGCCACGATCCCCACCACCGAAGAATAAATAGATATTCTGAGCGCGACTGAAGGGGCCCTGCGTGATGGCATCGGGCCGAACTAGGTCAGTACTGACACTTGAATCCTGCATGCTCATAC
>CALFBL010000403.1 GCA_937951695.1 uncultured Granulosicoccaceae bacterium
ACTTAAGGTCGCTGTGTAGGTAAACGAGAATTCACCTTGATAGGGCCCGGGAGCGTGCGGCAACGGTAGAGTCGAATTGGTAAACGCCACCCACAAGGCCAGAATGGCGAGCACCGAAAGAACACTGGCTGCACGATTTCCGCGTACGGCACTTTCGTCGCCGAAGGTCACCGTTTTCAAGGCGGTGTAATCGGTCTTACTGAAGAACTCTCGGGACGCCCAGTTCACCACGTACAGACTGACCACAAACAGAACGATGTAAACAACAAGAACCAGTATGCCCGTCATTCTGATGTCTCCGCACGGCCCATAATTTCTTCTTCCATCTCCCAAATCATTGACAGAATTTCCTCACGCGTTGACGCGTAGTCCGGGTGTTTTTTCACCTCGCGCAAATCAGCGCCCACACCGAGTTCGGCAAAGGGTAGACGGTATTCCTTGTGTATGCGTCCCGGTCTGGGTGCCATGACGACGAGACGCTCGCCCAACAACAGCGCCTCCTCCACCGAGTGGGTAATAAGGATGATGGTTTTGCCAGTCTCTTTCCATAAATCGAGCACCAGCGACTGCATCTTTTCTCGTGTGAGCGCATCCAGAGCCCCGAGTGGCTCGTCCATGAGAATGACGTCCGGATCGTTCGCCAAACACCGTGCTAGCGCAACGCGCTGCTGCATCCCGCCCGACAATTCGTACACCATTTTTTCTTTAAAGTCCCCCAGCCCGACCACGTCGAGCAGGTGATTGACTTTACCGTCGCTTTCGGAACGGGGCATGCCCTTCATGTCCGGGCCGAATGAGACGTTTTTGCGCACGCTCATCCATTCGAACAAAGCGCCTTGCTGAAACACCATGCCGCGTTCTGGCGCAGGCCCGATAACATCGTGTCCGTTTAACACGACGCGTCCCTCAGTGGGTGCGAGAAAGCCTGCAACGATATTCAGCAAAGTGGTTTTGCCACAGCCCGACGGGCCAAGCACGCTCATCAGTTCACCGGACTTCAGTTCAAGCGTGACATTCTTCAAGGCTTGCACAGAGCCGCCGTTGGGCAGCTCAAAGCGCATCGATAAATCTTCTATTAAGAGACCGGACACTGAGATTTCTCGGGGGGGTCGGTTCCAGCGATCGCCGGGCGTGGAAAACAAAAAAAGGCGACCTCAACGTGCGTCGTTAAGGTCGCCTTACGTTACGACGAATGGATCGTCAATTACATCGTGCCAGCAGTCTCAAGCGGCGCTGTGTTGACGTTAGCTTCGTAGCTGTCTTTCGCGGCATCAATCGCACCGGCTTCAACGAAGACTTCTGCAACACCTTTCATGAATTCCTGAGCACCGCCGCCGAACCATTTCTCGCTCAGCTGCTCGTCCACGTTAGGGAATACGAAGGTAGCGAGTGAGGCAGCAGCGTCTTCTTCAGACATCCCTGCATCCGCTGCAATCGCCGCGAGCATGTCGGCCGACTGGTTTGCTTGCCACTCTTCGTTTGCCGCAGCCGTAACCGCGAGGAACTTGGCAACCGTGTCACCGTTTTCAGCAACAAAGTCAGACGCTCCTGAGGTCACATCAAATACCAAGATACCGATTTCTTCTTTCTCCGCACCGGTTAACAAGATGTCGCCAGACTCTTTCATTCGATTCAGTGCACCACCCCAGCCACACGCCATGTCGACAGCGCCTTGCGCTAGAGCCGCTTGGCCTTCAGCCGGAGCCATGTCTACGATAGTCAGGCTGTCAAGCGGCACACCGAAGTGATCCATTTGCTTCAGGAAGCCATAGTGGGCAGCTGTGCCTAGCGGTACGGCTACTTTCTTACCGGCCAGTTCTGCAGCCGAATCCTTGTCGATTTCCAGCTCTGAACGCACAACACAGTTGTCGTTTTCAGAGTAAGACACAGCGACGTCAACGATCTGAAGATCCTGGCCGGCTGAGGTGGCGACGACGAAGGGTGGAAGGCCTTGCGATAAAGACAGGTCAATATCGCCCGATGCCATCGCCGCGGACATGGCTGTTCCCGTGTCGAAAGAGACCCAGTTAACTTTCATGCCCAGGGCTTCGTCATAAGTGCCCGCGACTTTTGCCGCCTGGAACGGCATGGGCCATTCGAGGAAGTAGGCAACGTTCAACTCGTCATCCTGTGCATGAACGGCAGAGGTTCCTGCCATCATCGCTACGCCAGCCAGCGCAACTATCAATTTATTTCGTACGATCATTCTATTACCTTCTCCAATTATTGCAGTTCACGCCAGACTCTCGTGCCGACGTAGCTAGTCGCCAGTATCTCAACTGGCACCGGTGATTGCAATAATACCGGTATTCTGTGAGCATTCGGAATTTGTCTGAGGTCGTCAGGGGTATAAAAACGACATTTCGGGTACTACTGCCCAATTAATTGTGATGTGTATCAGTTTAAAGCAGTCAGCGGGGCTTTATAAAGTGGCCTTATGATGCACGAACGCTTGGATTCGGTGTGTCGCCAAATGCTCTTCCAAAACATCACGCACTCGCCGCCGAACGACAAAATGTGTTACGCCGAATTGTCGTGCCCGGCGTTGTCCCTGTCATTTTTACGCAATTCGTTCAAGCGCTCGGTGAGGTATTCGCCCGCGGTGTAACGGCTCGACAACACCACATCGGGACGCGGGTGCAGGAACAGTGGCATCGATATCCGTGCCCGGCTGGCGTCCATGCCATCGGGGTTGACCACCCGGTGCGTGGTCGACGGGAAGTAGCCGCCGCTGGCTTCTTGCAGCATATCGCCGATGTTGATGATCAGGTTACCAAAGTCGCAAGGGACATCGAGCCAGTGGCCGTGTTTGCTCAAGACCTGAAGCCCAGGTTCGTTGGCCGCAGGCAACACGGTGAGTAAATTGATGTCTTCGTGGGCGCTGGCGCGTATGGCGTCGGGCTCACGATCGCAAGGCAACGGCGGGTAGTGCAGGACTC
>CALFBL010000404.1 GCA_937951695.1 uncultured Granulosicoccaceae bacterium
ATCAGCAGTTGACCCACAAAGCGTGAGAAGAACAACGACATACGGCTGCAGCGCAGCAATAAATATCGCAAGCTGCCGCGGGTTCGATCCGATGCCATTTGATCGGCCGAGATCAGAATGGCAAAAGTTGGGAATACATACAACGCCACCACCCAATACAACGATACCTCCAACGTTGCCCAGTTGTTCACCAGGTTCTGAGCACTGCTACCAAACAACATCTCGATCAGCCCACCGGTCTCTTGATCGGATAGAAAGCGCGTCGCAGGTTCAATGATGAACAACAATATCATTGTCCAAACCAGTAAAAAAGCGGCGATGGAAATCCAGCCGCGACGGGTGCCGAATAATTTCAGCACCTCGCGTTGGGCAATGGTAAGGGTTTGCATAACGAATTACTCTTCGATGAATTGGGGTTCGCTCATCCCCGGCTGGGCATGCTGCCAGTCGGAGATCCATGCAGGCATTGGTGGCGAAGGGCTTGTATGGCCCATCATGACAAGCAAGTCACTGACAGGGATTCTTTTCCCGCTGGTAGACAAAAATCGCGCTTCAACCGCCGCTTTGGCAACGAACTCGTCATTTCGAGTGAAGGTTTGTACGAGGTAGAACGCGCGGTGATCCCAGCAGACCACCTCGGTTTCAATCTCGTATTGCTGGAACAGTTTAAGTGAGTGTTTGAAGCGGATGGTCTCGGCGACCACCACCGGGTACCAACGCCGATTGACCATCCCTTTCACGATACCGGCGCGGATCATCATATCGGTACGCGCCAAATCCATGATGGTTAGATAGGCGCCGTTATTCATATGCATAAAAACATCGAGATCATTGGGCCAGACCCGAAATTTGGTCACGCAAGGGCCCAGTGGCTGTACCGGCTTTCGAAACGGCGATATCATCAGGAGCAGCAACAGTCGGATGTAATATTTCATAAACCGGTCAATGAACTGTGAGAGCGAGAGGTATTGCCGCGCAAGCACGAAAGCCATGCGGGTCTGCCTGTCGGGGGTTAAAACAATCGACGGATCGTGGCACTGTGCACAAAACTATTGGCAAAAATGAGATCTGGCAGAGCGTGTTCGACCCTTTTTCAGCTTAGTCTATTGGCATGAAAAAGATCTCACTTAAAGGCGCAGCCCTCGTCATTGTAACCGCTAGCTCGCCGGGTACAGGCGTCTCCTCGACGGACTCGCGGATCGATACTGCCGCGCAGAATTACTCGAAAATTGCGTTTGACGATTCCGCCATTACGCGCAACACCTGTCAACAACTCTACATCCGGGACAACGACTATCCCATCGTGCCGGACCGCGCCGAAGATAGCGATCGACTTTATAAGGCGAAGTCGAGTATCAAATACGATGGCTACCCCGATCACATCGTCGACTTGGCAGACACACTCAACGAGGCCGATTTTAAAGAGGGTCATTTGACCATCACCGACTGCGTTGGCAGTGCCATCACAACCGATGTACGTCTGCGCGAATTTTCACTCGATGAGATTTTTCGCCAAGGCACGGAACCTGCGGGCTGGAAATTCTCGACCGAGGCGACCAACCGCGAACGCAAACTGCTTCGCGTCACTCAGCTGGAATTACCACCCGCCAATGTCTGGAGGGTCAACAGCGACGGTACCGGTTTGATCGCTGAGGAATTGCTCTTTCATATCAACAATAACAACGACGCCAACGTTGGCTACTACCGCCGCGTTCGGATAACCGAAGTGCTGAGAATTGACGACGAGGCGTTACTGATCAAACAACGCTTTAGCATTAACCATCGCTTCAGCGAACTGCAAACCTGGACACTCGCCTACGACGAGTCTCACTGATGACTTACTTCGGTGCATTCGTATAGCGCTCTCGTTAGGCGACTTTGATCAGTCGCCTTACTGAGTCGCTTCAGGCCGCATGTGCGGAAACAACACCACGTCCCGAATGCTCGGGGACGCGGTGAGCAGCATAACCAGCCGATCAATCCCGATGCCCTCACCCGCCGTTGGCGGCAAACCATACTCGAGCGCTCGAACGTAGTCCGCATCAAAATGCATAGCTTCGTCGTCGCCTGCGTCCATTTCAGCCACTTGCGCCTGAAAACGCTCTGCCTGATCTTCCGCGTCGTTCAATTCCGAGAAGCCGTTGGCGATCTCTCGCCCGCCGACGAACAATTCAAATCGATCACTGACCGACGGATCATCGTCGTTACGTCGTGACAGCGGTGAGACTTCTGTGGGGTACATTGTAATGAAGGTCGGGTTGTGCAGATTCTCTTCCACGCTGACTTCAAAAATCTCCATCTGTACTTTACCCAGCCCCCAGTTTGGCTTAACCGATACCTTCATCGATCTAGCCACATCAGACGCGGCCTCAAGGGTGTTGATACTGTCAGCGGTCAGCCCATCGTTGTATTGCAGGATGCTGTCGAACAAACTCAATCGCGTAAAAGGCTTGGCAAAATCAAAACTGCCTTCGCCATCCTCGGTGGGAATGTTGGTAGAACCGATGACATCTTCAGCCAGCCCTCTAAATAAAGCTTCAGTTAAGTTCATCAAATCCTCATAGGTGGCGTAAGCCTGATAAAACTCGAGCATGGTAAATTCAGGGTTGTGCCGCGTACTCAATCCTTCGTTGCGAAAGTTACGGTTGATCTCGAACACGCGTTCAAACCCACCGACCACCAAGCGCTTTAAATACAACTCCGGCGCTACGCGCAAATACAGCGGCATATCGAGCGTGTTGTGATGAGTAACAAACGGACGCGCCGTTGCACCACCGGGTATGACGTGCATCATCGGGGTTTCCACTTCGAGGAACTGCCGATCGATGAGGAAGTCGCGTACGTAGCTGATAATCTCAGTGCGAAGGCGAAACGTACGCCGAGTGTCCTCATTCATGATGAGGTCTACGTAGCGCTGGCGGTATCGGGTTTCGGTGTCCGAGAGCCCGTGAAATTTTTCCGGTAACGGTCGCAGCGATTTGGTCAGCAGTTGCAGGTTGGTGACCTTCACCGACAGCTCGCCGGTCTTGGTCATGAACAAAACACCGCGCACACCAATAATGTCGCCGATATCGAGGTTGCCAAAAGCGGTGTGGATTGCCTCGCCTGAGACCCCCTTGTTGACAAAGAGTTGGATTTCACCAGACACGTCTCGCACTCCGGCAAAGGTGGTTTTACCCATGTCTCGTCTGGACATTAACCGTCCAGCAACAGACACCTCAATTTCTCGTGCATCGAACTCTTGTTTTTCGCTGCCATCGTGTTCGGCGTGCAGGGCTCGGGCCTGATGGCTCGGCACAAAATTGTTTGGGAAGGCAACGCCTGCATCGCGCAAACCCTTGAGCTTGTCGCGGCGCTGGGTGATCAGTGAATTATCTTCGCTCATGATGTTTTTTATAAACCGGCTTTCAGACTTTCTTCGAGAAACATAGACAGATCGCCATCGAGCACGGCCTGTGTGTTACTGGTTTCAATTCCAGTACGTAAATCCTTGATGCGCGACTGATCCAGCACATACGAACGAATTTGACTGCCCCAGCCAATATCGGACTTACCGTCTTCCACCACTTGTTGATCACCCTGGCGTTTTTGCAGTTCAGCCTCATACAATTTTGACTGCAACTGTTTCATCGCCGTGGCTTTGTTTTTGTGTTGAGAACGATCGTTCTGGCACTGCACAACGATGCCAGATGGCTCGTGAGTAATACGCACTGCCGATTCGGTTCGGTTAACGTGCTGCCCCCCTGCACCACTGGCGCGGTACACATCGATGCGAAGGTCGGCCGGGTTAATGTCTATATCGATATTGTCGTCGACCTCGGGCGCGACGAAGACACCGGCGAACGAGGTGTGGCGACGACTGCCTGAATCGAACGGACTCTTTCTCACCAAACGATGAACACCGGTTTCGGTGCGCAGCCATCCGTAGGCGTATTCGCCAGTGAACTGAATCGTGGCTGATTTTATCCCGGCCACATCCCCGGCCGAGGCTTCAATGAGTTCAGTCTTAAAGCCTTGCCGTTCCCCCCAACGCAGAAACATGCGCAGCAGCATCTCGGCCCAATCCTGAGCTTCGGTGCCACCACTGCCTGACTGGATGTCGAGAAAAGCATTGCTGGCATCTTGCTCACCGGAGAACATCCGCCGAAATTCCAGCGCAGCCACCCGCTTTTCAAAGTCTGCAAGGTCCGCCACGACTGAGGCGAGCGTATCCTCATCGCCCTCTTCACGCGCCAGGTCGAGCAAATCTTTCGCATCGGCGAGACCTGACTCCAGCGAATCGATCAGATCGACCAATTCTTGCAAACTGGCGCGTTGCTGGCCAAGTTTCTGCGCCCGTTCCTGATCGTTCCAGACGTCCGGGTTTTCAAGCTCGAGTAGAACCTCTTCTAGCTGCTCTTTCTTGGCATCGTAGTCAAAGGTACCCCCGGAGCGTATTTGCTCGGGTTTTCAGGTCGTCAATGTGCGTGACGTGCGCGGCTATCTCGATCATTGCAGATGGTTTAGTTGGACTGTTTACGGCTGGAGTATAGCCTGTCGGTCTTGATCGCTGCCCGACGATGAGGCAAGGTGCCTGAGAATCATTTGCACGGATTGGCGCCCGTGATACCGATTCACCGCCAATTCATACACCGCTTGAAGCTCGGCACCGGAATCAAACACCCGGCTATCGCCAAACGAAATCGCCGACACCGCAGAGCCAACTTCACCACTGATTTCATCTATCGGCCTCAGCTGCAACTGCGCGTGACGATCGTTACCCACAAGCCTCGATGATTCGACCAAAAAACGATTGTCAAACAGCGGCGCTTCAAACTGTGTACCCCAGGGGGCGGCAAATTCCACCAGTTGCGCCGTAGACAAATTCAGCTCGCTCAACCTCAAAGCACCGTCGGTGGAGAATTGTTTTACCGGTCGCTGCTTATTCAGTACACGCATCACTTCCTTGTTAACAGCCGCTGCGAACGCGTCGAGCGCATCCACTTTTAAACTGAGCCCGGCCGCCATGGCGTGCCCACCGAAACGCGCAATGGCACCGGGCAACTGCAGGCTGACCTGGTAGAACACATCGCGAATATTCACCCCGGGAATCGATCGCGCCGAGCCCTTGATAAACCCAGGTTCATCGTTTGAAAATACCACCACCGGCAAGTGCAGTTGATCTTTTAGCCGGCCGGCGACAATACCAATAACACCCTGATGCCACTCATCGTGGTGCACCGCATACGCAAAGCGTGTGTTATCACTTAGCACAGCATCGGCTTTTAGCGCCTCAACAATGGATTGTGCCGCTTCCTGCATATCGGACTGAATCAAGCGGCGCTGCTCGTTGAGGCCTTGCAAAACGTTAGCGATCAAGTCGGCTTCCTCGTGATGATCGGCCAGCAGACACTGCACGCCCACTTGCATGTCATCAATGCGCCCGGCGGCGTTTAACCGCGGCCCCAGCACCATACCGATATCGGCACTGGTTACGTTCGCAGCCTCCCGACCGGCTATTTGAATGAGCGACAAAACTCCCGGCACCGCCGATCGGCTGCGAATGCGGCGAAGCCCCTGCTCGACCAGAATTCGGTTCACCGAATCCAGCGGCACAACATCGGCGACCGTGCCGATGGCGACCAGATCCAGCCAATCGCCCATGCGAACATTGCGTGCTAGTCGACCGGCCTCACTCAACGCTTTTCGTAACGCGACCAACACGTAGAACGCGACACCCACACCGGCCATATGTGTGCTCGGAAACTGGCAGCCTTTGAGCGATGGGTTCACAATCGCCACGGCATTGGGCAGTTTTTCACCGGGTAAATGATGATCGGTGACGATCACATCAATGTCTTGACTGGCAGCGTAATCGATTGCCTCCACCGCCGATACACCATTGTCCACCGTGACGATCAACGACGGGTTGTGTTGTGCTATACCGACATCGATCACCGCTGGCGATAAGCCGTAGCCGTGCAGAGCTCGATCGGGAATAACGTAGTCGATGTGCTCATAGCCCATCGCCTGCAGCACTCTCATCATCAAAGCGGTACTGGTCGCGCCATCGCAGTCGTAGTCTCCAACGATCAGCACCCGTTCGTGCCGCTGGTGCGCGGCCACCAGACGTGCCATGGCTTTCGCCAGATCCGGCAGTGTGTCGGGGTGCGGAAGATCAGCCAATGAGTAGGATAATTCACTCGGGTCACTCACCCCACGTGCGGCAAAGACGCGGTGCAAAACGCTGTGTGTGTGCAAGGGTTTTCGAGTTTTCGGCACCGTTCGCCGAATCACCTGAACCGGTTCTGTCTCACTCATCGCCGAAACAGCTGCGTCAATCGCGACAGCACCGATGTCGACTTTATCGGCACCTCCACGGGAACAAATACTTCGCGGCAGCCGGTTAAGCCATCCATCTGCGCATCGATAGGGCTCAGGGCCGTGAGACGCTCACCCCAACGTTTGCCCAGTTCCAGCTGATCGACGAAGTCGGGATTGTCCTGCAACAATTGGGTATCGAGCACCACATAATGCCCGCTCGAGCTCTTATCGAACACGACGGTGTCAAACGCGCTCAAGCTAGTGCATCCGATACCCACCGCAGCAGCGAAGCCGTGCGCAAATGGATCGTCGGTAAATACTTGCGTATCGAACGATTCTATAGCGGCTGCGGGTAACGCACCCCCGCCCCAGAACCAAACGCTGTTAATCGGTGCCTCCCCCCGCGCTTGCCGAGCGTCATTGACTGGGGACTGATGCAGTACCATCTGAACTTCGGACCACAACGAGCGCCAAGGCTTCGCCGCCGCCGAACGTGGCATCGCGGCGGTCATCGGATGCCCTTCAACGGCTGACGTGGGAGATGCGTTGAGGGCATCGGCGCCGAGCCCCTGATAATACCAATTGCCCGCTGAATCGTGCAAGAATGAGCCGTGTCTATCGCCCAGAACTTGGTTGAGCTCGGCCAGCAAGGCGATGTTCTCGTCCGGGTTGATGCTCAGGCGCTGTCCCGGAACCAGTTGCGCATCGTCACTGCCAGCCAAGAGATACACCGGATCAGCACACACCAGTTTATCGGGGGCCGTGCTCGTGGTGCCGGAACCGTCCCAACGGCAAAGCGCGCCAGGGATCGACGCAAGATCAACCGCGGGATATCCGACTAGTCGAGCAAATGCATTTTCAACCGATTCCAGCAACGGTGCCGGATGCGGGATGGCACTGGCTTCGTCGGCCCAGCCAGGCAAGATAAGACTGACGCGGGCTTGCGCCGATTCGGCATTGGATTTGGCAGAGGGATTTTTCACAAAATTTTGTTACGGCGGCTTGAACTCAAGATGAGTGTACCCGTCTTAGGCACAACCCCTAATTTAATAGAACCAGTACAGGACCGCAGGATAATTAATGAACAAAAAATATCTGATAGTCATCGGCATTGTTGTGTTGCTGATACTGGCGTATGTGTTCGATGTCGGGTCATTGCTGTCGCTGGAGAACGTCAAGGCGCAGCAGGCCAAGATCGACGCTTTGTATCAAGCCAACTCGCTGTTGTTTATCGGTGCATTTTTCCTGACCTATGTGGCCGTAGCCGCCCTGTCCATCCCTGGGGCCTCGATATTAACGCTTCTGGCTGGGGCAATTTTCGGGCTGTTCCTCGGCTTGGTGATAGCCTCGTTCGCCTCCACCATCGGTGCCACCCTTGCGTTTCTGGTATCGCGCTATTTGCTGCGCTCAACGATGGAAAACAAATTCGGCAATAAGCTGAAAGCAATCAATCGAAATGTTGAGAAGGAAGGCGCTTTCTACCTGTTCACGATGCGTTTGGTGCCGATATTCCCCTTCTTTCTCGTGAATCTGGTGATGGGCCTGACCAAG
>CALFBL010000405.1 GCA_937951695.1 uncultured Granulosicoccaceae bacterium
CGCCTACGCGACACGAACGGGCGTGCACAATGCTATTAAGGGATAAATTATCAATGAAAAATCCAAACCGTTTAATGTTGGCTGTAGCTGTTCTGGCTCTGGCGATCTCGTGTAAAAATTTAGATAATTCACCTCTTGCCCAAACACTCCAAGACGGTGGCGGTGAAATCGTCGATCAAATCGTCATGATCGGCGACACGGGTGTGACTTTTCTGGGTGAAGACCGCAGTTTTGTTACCTATTTCAGCCCCGACGGACGCAAAGTAGTTAAGCTGCCGGAAACCGGAGAAATAAGAGAACTGACTTGGCGAAAAAACGACGCCCAGCAATTCTGCCAAGGGATATTCGACACAGGCAAAGAAAATTGCCACAACGTTATCCTCGTCAGAGAGAAAGACGGCGCCTATCGCACGTTTGACCGAAAAGATGGCCGATACAACACCAGTGACGGCCATTCAGGTCAGCCTTTTACAGTGGTTACCGGTAACCCTGAAGGGTTATAACCGGTTCACTATGAAACGTGATGACGCGATAGCGCCCAACTCACGTGCTCAGCCAACAACTCATCCGCTGAATGTTGCTGCGTTTTAAGGCTCGCCACCACCTCATTGGAGGTGGTGGCATTTCCCAGTGCGATGGCAATGTTTCTAAGCCAGTTACGATGACCAATGCGGCGAATGGCGGAACCTTGAAACCGCGTATTAAATTCTTGTTCGCTCCATTGAAACAAATCCACCAGGCGTGAACTGTCCAGTTCGTGGCGGGGTTCAAAATCGGCTTCCCGGGTGGGTTGGCTGAATTTGTTGAACGGACACACTAGCTGGCAATCGTCACAGCCGTAAATGCGATTGCCCATAGCGGCCCGAAATTCATTGGGAATCGGGCCGTCGTTCTCGATGGTTAAATACGAAATGCAGCGTCGCGCGTCCACTTGTCGATCCCCCACGATAGCCTGAGTCGGGCAAGCATCGATGCACGCGGTGCAGCTGCCACAATGCTGCGTGATTTGCGGGGGATCGATCGGCAGTTCCAGATTGGTGTACAGCTCTCCCAGAAAAAACCACGACCCTGACGTCTCGTTCAATAAATTACTGTGCTTGCCAATCCAGCCTAACCCCGCTTTTTCCGCGATGGCTTTTTCAAGCACCGGGGCGCTGTCGGTAAACGCGCGATAGCCAAACTCCCCAATCTGACTTTTAAGCGCCACCGCCAGTTTTTGTAGCCTTTGCCGCATAAGCTTATGATAGTCACGGCCCAGAGCGTAACGCGACACATAGCCTAATTCCGGGTCATTCAATACCGCTTCTGCGTGGGCTGCGTTATTGGGGTAATAACTCATTCGAACCGAGACGATACGAAGGGTGCCAGGCACCAGATCCGCGGGACGACTTCTCGTTACACCGTGGCGCTCCATGTAACTCATGCTGCCGTGAAAACCCTTGTTCAACCAGTTCAACAGATGGGTTTCGTGTTCCCCCAAATCCGTATCGGTGATGCTGCAAGCATCAAAGCCTAATTCGTGGGCGAGCGTTTTTAACCAGTCTGCGGTCTGCGCTGGTGTGAGCTCACTCATGGTGAATTAGCAGAGCTGTTAGTGCTCCGGTTGCCAGTGCGATCATCATCTTCAGCCACGTGATCACTGACGTCATAGAAGTGGCCGGTTTTATAAAACACCACAGTGTCTTCGGTGCCTGACCAATGCTGCCAAGTGATCTCAGGATTGCGTATCCAGGTACCGGCGGAATAGCGACCATGCTCGTCAGCTAACGAGCCTTTGAGCACCAGTATTTCTTCGCCTTGTGGATCAAGCTGGGGTTGGAAAGTGGCGGTCTGGTTCCAACGCACCAACATCGCGTTGGCGCGACCGTGCACGTGTAACGGTAAAACTTCAGTGCCTTCTGTGGGCCCTGGCAGCCAAACCTCATCCGCACGGGTATCGATCAAGCGAGGCTCCGTGTCGTCTTTGGTGTAGTTCCCACCGGCGTAGGCAACATAGAGGTGGCCTTCCAGTGGCCAGTAGATCGGGCCATGGTTCAAGCACAAGGTGTGTTCCAAATCGGGCACCCGGATGTAGCTGCCGCCCAAAGCGACTTGGTCGGCAAGACCCAAGGCTCCACTCAACACCAGCATTTCGAGTTTGCGCCAAAGGCCAAGATCGCTGATGTTGAAGCTTTTCTGTATTCTCAGGATAGCGGTGAAGCGCGGGTTCTCGCCGCCGCGATATTCAAGCAAACGAATTTCAGTGTTTGGCAACGGGCAGCTTTGCCAACACGCCTTTTGTGCCAAGGCGATGACCCGCTGGGACAAGTCTGCATTCAACGAATGAGTCAGCAACGATGAACGCTGCCACGACTCGATTTGATCCGCGAACTGAAGTTCTAGTGAATTGCGATTAACCGGTGATTTCATACGCCCTCGTCACCGCGGAGTATATCAATCTTGAATTTTCCCTAATGGTTCTCTATGCTCAAATTCTGTTCATATTTGAAAAATCAGCGACTGAGGAGTCAAGTCACTATGGCGTCTGAAGCCACAACGGAAGTACCGCTTACTCAACTTGAAACCCGCGTTTTAATGGCCGTGGAAGAATACATCTTGTCCAAGGGCATCTCACCGACCATCGCCGAGCTGGCCGAAGCCTTGAAACTGAAGTCCAAGGGAACGGTTCACCGCTACGTACAATCGCTCGTTGACAAAGGTCGCCTGAATCGAGCAGGGCGTGGCTGGCGGGGCTTGCGGGTGGTGGGCTTACCCATGCCTGACCCGGTAAAATTGTTCCGCCAGGTGCATGGCGATAATCTCAGGAAAGCGTCTCGCGTTCCAGACGCTGGCAGCCTCGATGGCGAGCACACTTTGCCCATGCTGGGCCGAATAGCCGCCGGAATGCCGATCGAAGCGGTCGAGTACGAAGAGATGTTTGATGTCGGTGCGTTCGTCGCTGGGAGCAACCGGTACTCGTTAGTGGTCACGGGGGATTCCATGGTCAGCGCGGGCATCCTCGATGGCGACACGATTATTGTAAAAAAGCAGGACGATGCTAACGTCGGCGATATCGTTGTCGCGTTAATCGATGGCCAGGAAGCCACATTAAAACGCTTGGGGAGAAAAGCTGCGGATATGCTCGAATTGATTCCGGAAAATCCTTACATGCAACCGATGCGTTATCACGCCAATCGGGTCAGCATTCAAGGGGTTCTGGTTGGGCAAATGCGCGGTTACTGATCCGCGTCGCTACCGTTGGGTGCAGCAGGGAGGCTGCACTCAGGTCCGTCGTTGCGGGTGGAATTAACAGTAGCACTCACCCGATGCAGGCTCACATCCATGATGGCCTCGGGCGCCATCATCGCTTGCACCTCGGACACATCTTCTGAGTACAACCAACGCTTGGCCTGTTCGATACTCAACATCACGGGTGTACGGTGATGCACTTGTGCCATGGCCCCGGTCGCTTGGGTGGTCACCACAGCAAAGTCGGCGCAAAATGGCAGCGCTGACTGTGTCGCAGGCGCGCAAAGGTCCGTGCCAGGAGGTGCGCCACCCACGCTGATCGATCGCGCGTTTTCTAATTCATCGGCTGCAGCGGTCACTGGCTCATCGAACGCAAAGCCCATTTGTGGGCTAGCCGTTTTCGTCAGGGTCTGTTTTCTCCGGTCTTCGGCGCTGACCGGCTCAAACACCACGGCCAGCAACATCGCGGGTAGCTCCTTGACTTGCGCGTAATAGGGAATGCGCCTCTCGCCCATCCGTTGCCATTCATAGAAGCCGTTCACCGGCACAACGGCACGATGCTCGTTGGCCAAATGTTTAAACGTGGGTTTGGAAAACAGCGTCTCGCTTCGTGCGTTGATTAGTGGCCGCACGCTTTTGCCGGGCTCAGCCCAAGGGGCTGTGATGCCCCAACGAAACCGGGCAGTTGACAACCGCGCATCAGGGGTTTTGGCCTCAGCCACCACCGCGGTGAGAAGAGAGCTGGGCGAAATATTCCAACGCGGTACCCACACGCAATTCTGAGCGGAACTGCCACTATCGTGAACTCGGGTTGTCGCTGATGGTGCAGCAGGTGCAAACAGCGGCACGCCAAGCATTGCCAATAACGCTTGTAATCCTTCGTGGTCAGATACATTGACGCGCCCACACATAGGCTTTAGCTTCGGTGAGGATGGCCGCACCGCTCCAGAAGAGGTGCCGACTATGATAGCGTGCGCTGGCATGAACGCCGACAAACGCCAACAAATCTTCGAGCGCCTGCGCGCGGCCAATCCGCACCCCGAGACTGAATTGAATTACTCCTCGGCGTTTGAATTGTTGATCGCGGTGTTGTTATCGGCACAAGCCACCGATGTGAGCGTAAACATCGCCACCGCGAAATTATTCCCCAAAGCCAATACACCGCAAGCGCTCCTCGCGCTGGGTGAACCCAAGGTTCGGCAAGCCATTCGCACCATTGGTTTGTTCAATACCAAAGCGAAGAACGTGATGAAAACGTGTCAGATCCTGGTGGATCAGCACAACGGTGAAGTGCCAGACAACCGCGAGGATCTGGAAGCTTTACCGGGGGTGGGGCGCAAAACCGCAAACGTGGTGCTCAACACCGCCTATCGCCAAGTCGCCATGGCGGTGGATACCCACATTTTTCGTGTCTCTAACCGAACCGGTATTGCTAAGGGTAAAAATGTGGGGGAGGTGGAGCAAAAACTGTTGCGTCATGTACCGAAGGATTTTTTGCTGGACGCCCATCATTGGTTGATCCTGCACGGGCGCTATGTGTGCGTGGCACGCAAGCCCAAATGCGGCAGTTGTTCGATTGAAGATTTGTGTGACTATAAAGAAAAAACGGCCCCCTAGACCCTGTGAAGTCGGTGGTTTTGTGCGCTGTGCCCAAAAGGGTGTCAACTTGTAATGAGACTTTGCAATTGTGGAGGTACCATTTTCCTGACACGTTGCTATCCTTAGCAATGACTACCTAAGGATATCCGGCGTGCCTCGTACCTACGCATTAACTGACTTGGTCAAGCTCGTGCGGACTTACGGAGTTTTGGCGGGCACTTGCGATAATCATCGAACCATTGTCGGTGAGGTGTCGCGCGAATGGTTGGTGCGTGAGGTTGAACAGTACGTTCCATTGTCGAGTCTCCCCATGGCGTTTTTCCACACCATGCGCGGTCGTGACATGCTCGCCGTGGAATTCTTCCCGGCGCAAGATAT
>CALFBL010000406.1 GCA_937951695.1 uncultured Granulosicoccaceae bacterium
AACGCCTGCGCTGTGCCATCACAATCGGCGCTGCCCCACTAAGACCCATGGACAAGCGCTGCACCTCGCCAAAACGGTGATACCATATTGAGCTCTTAACGCATCTGCCTGTTGCTATGTCCTCTCCTCCGTCCACGACCCGCCCTGAATGGGCTTGGGCTTTATACGACTGGGCGAATTCCACATTTGCAACTACCGTCATTGCCGGCTTCTTCCCGCTGTTTTTCAAGCGCTTCTGGAGTGATGGACTGGATTCATCGGCCAGCACATTCTGGTTGGGGTTTGGTAATTCTACTGCCAGCCTGCTGGTGTTTTTGTTTGCGCCTATTCTTGGCGCCGTGGCCGATCTGAAACAAAATCATATTCGGTTGCTAACCCTGTTTGCGTTTTTGGGCATCGGTTGCACCTTGGGATTTTCCGCCATTGAACAAGGGCAGTGGTCCTTGGCCGTACTAGTCTATGTGTTTGCCATTCTGGGATTTTCCGGCGCTAACATTTTCTACGATGCCTTGCTGCCTCGTGTTGCCCGCACCGATGACCAACACCGAATGTCGGCGCTGGGTTTTGCCATGGGCTACCTGGGCGGGGGTATCTTGTTCGCCATTAACGTTGCCATGACACTTAAACCGGGTTGGTTTGGTTTGGCTGATGCCACACAAGCGGTTCGTTGGTCGTTTGTGTCTGTCGCTGTGTGGTGGCTGGTGTTTATGGTCCCCATCATGCGACTAAAACTACCGGTGATGGAGACAGACTCGGCATCGTCTGAAAAACTAACCTACAAGAGCGCCTACCAAACACCACTGCAAACACTGGGTAAAATTCGGACGAACAAAAACTTATGGTGGTTTTTGATTGCCTACTGGTTTTACATTGATGGTCTTGCCACCATCATCCGCATGGCGGTCGATTTTGGCTTATCCATTGGCTTACCCAGCAACAGTCTGATTGTGGCGCTGTTAATCGTTCAGTTTGTGGGTTTCCCTGCCACGATTATGTTCGGCAAAATTGCTAAAAAGTTTGGTGCCCGAACCGGGTTGTGGATAGGTCTGTCGACCTACATCCTGGCCACTGCCTGCGCCGCCTTTATGAACACCACCACCGAGTTTTACATTCTGGCCGTCGCGCTTGGGCTTGTTCAAGGGGGAGTGCAATCGTTGAGCCGCTCCATATTCAGTCAGCTCATACCCAAACAAAATAGTGGTGAGTATTTTGGCTTTCTGAACATGCTCGGTAAATCGGCCGCGATCATCGGTCCGGTGCTGGTTGGGGTCATAAACGTTGCCACAGGCAACCCGCGCATTGGCTTGCTGTCCATCATTTCCCTGTTTGTTATCGGCATGTGGTTTTTATATAAAGTCGAAGATCCAGACACGGCAGCCGATGCCTCAGCTAACACTCAGTGACGGACACCCACCCTATGATCCGGCTGGTTGGCGCCGTGCTGTTACTGATTGCGTATGGGCTCTTGCTCCCAGGCTTGACTCAGCCCATGTTAAGCGTTGTGGGCATTGTAGAAAAAGCCGATTTGATTGAGGTAGGCCGGGATATTATTAACAACAGCAATGGCGTATCGGGGCTGTTCCAATCGTTTGCCAACATGCTTATCGACGGATTGAACACCAGCGGCGAAATCACTGCAATGAATAAAACCCAAAGTATTTTGGGTACCGCCAGAGACTTGTTCGATTCCGGACATAAGCCGGTGGCAGCCCTCATTGTTTTATTTAGCGTAATCGTACCAATGATCAAGGGCATAGTGACATTGGCTACGTTTTTGCCGCTGGCACCACGTTGGCAGACTCGATTAAACCGCTTCGCAGCCACGATCAGCAAATGGTCAATGGCGGACGTTTTCGTCGTTGCCATCTTTATCGCCTTCCTGGCGTCCAACGGACTGGAAGGCAGCAGTGATCTAGTACACTTCGACGCCCAACTAGGGCCTGGTTTCTGGTATTTCGTTAGCTTCTGTTTGCTTTCGATCCTCGCCACACAACTCATAACCTGGCGCCGGACGGAAGTCTGAAATTGCTGCGTTGGTATTTAAAATTCATGATCACATCGCCGCTAATAAGGCACCAATGGGAAATGAGTTTAATGCTGTGAGTCAATCAATCAGATTACCCAGCCTCGTCATCATGACCTTGGCAAGCTCGGTGATCACCGCGTGCGGGTCCAACGGCGTGAGCCCATCCACAGAAGCGCAAAATCCGGGAGCAGCGGCTCTGCCAACACCCATTGCTGCGCTACCCGCACACACCCTGCGCTGTGACGCCAGCGCGCAGGAATTTCAGTCGGTATTTCTGCAACTGATCAACGAAGCCCGTGCGCAGCCTCGTCAGTGCGGAAACAGTTCCCACGAGACCGCACCGGCTGTACGCTGGAATGCTCAGCTGCACCAAGCGGCACAACAACACAGCATCGATATGGCCAATCGGAATTTCTTCAGCCATACCGGCAGCGACAACACCCGAGTAGCCGAGCGGGTCGATGCGACGGGCTATTCCTGGCAACGAGTGGGCGAGAATATCGCCGCAGGCCAGCCCACCGCCGAGGAAGCCTTACAAGGCTGGCTCGACAGCCCCGGACACTGCAGAAATCTCATGAACCCGGATTTCGCCGATATTGCGGTAGCGTGCGTGACGGGGGAATCGACCCAATTCAACACCTATTGGACCAACGTGTTTGGTGCCGAATTTGACAAATAGAGCAACCGTGTCGAGCAACCGGGCAGCAGTTTACGCGCTGATCAGATAGTTATTCAGATAGGTGGTTCACGTTCGAGGTTACGTTTTCGTGATCCCGACACACTTTAATCCGCAGTGTCTTTGGGTAACATATCGCAAGGTTATAGCTTAGCTTCGGAATATTGTGCAAAATAGATCTTTCAGGATGAAACGATTACCCTCGGTTTCCAGGCCCCACGACCGTTCGCTGAGAGCGAAGTCGCGCTGGGTACTGGTTGGCGTCAGTATGACAGTTACCGCATGTGCCTCGACCACGCCCTCGAGCGGCAATAACGACAGCATCGATATTCCGCCAGACAACCGCGCATTGGCGGTCGCGGCGTCATCGCCGCTCCCAGCTGAGGCGTCGCTAAATGAGGTAGCGATCGATGACATCGTGCGCGCCATGGTCCAATATCGTGACCCGATAACCACCACACTGCAAGCCAGCCTGAGCATGGTCAACGGCATCGATATCGGTCTGCTGGATACTTTGGCTGAGCGCGGCTACGGATTACAACTGGTGGATGCTGACCAGGGCGCTAACCTGCTACAGTATTCCACCGAGGTTATTGGCGATAGCGAGTCGGGGTCAAAGCGGCATACCTTGAAAATCGGCCAGTTGGCCATCGCGCGCGAATACACCACCATAAACGACAAAATTCGCCCCGTCAGTCCGTTGATGGTCGCAGGTTCACGCAGACGCATCAATTTGGACGACTCACGTTTTGGTGAAACCGTCGCCAACGATCAACTGGTGTCTCGCATCGCTTTTTCCGTATCCGATGATATCGACCCGGAAGACACCCGTCGCATCTCTCTGTTACAGATCCCCGTCTCGCCCACCGACATTGAGGTCGGTGTCGGCACCAACGCCAGTGGGCTGGAAGTTGGCAATATTTTCTACGGCCAAAATAACTTTGGCTCGATTCTGGACAACTACACTGTGGTGGAAACCATCGAGATTATTTTCCCCAACGATTCGTTGCGTTTGGGAAATATTGGTCGATTAAAGGTGGATGTTTTTTTGAGCAATTTCCTTGAGAGCACGGATCTGGTCCGAGTCATTGGTTGCAGCAACGGCCCCACCAGCAGTGATATTGGTAACGCGGGCCTAGCACTGGGCCGGGCCGAGCGCGTCACCCAGGAATTGCTTGCCCGCGGCGTTACTCGAGAACATATTCTGGACGAAGGCTGCTGGTCGTCGGAGTCAGCCGGCGATCGTTTTCCGAGCCGTGGTGTCGTGCTGGAGTTGTACCGCACCACATGAAATCGCTAGCATTCGAAAATCAGTTCGCCAGCTTTCCGCAAGCACTGAATGGCTTCGCACGGATCGCATTGGTAAGCGCTGCCGCAATGATCAGTGGGTGTTCAGCGACACCATCGGCCGAACCAGCATCCTCGCTCACACCGTCCGTACTCTCCGCCACGCCCACACGCAATGCCCTGGATCGGGACAACTCTCGCTACTTACCCGTAATTGGGGGCTCTGCAGAGGCGATCGACGCGGTGAGCACCGCCAAGCTGGAAAATTTGCGGTTGATTTCAGTCAACTTGGTATCGGCGTTGGTACAGCTGCCCGATGTCAACCCGAACGTTGTGACCTTACAAGTCACAAGCCCAACAACCGCTTTCGGTAATCTGGTGATTCGTGCATTAGAAGATGCCGGCTATGGGCTCCAACGCGTACCGAGCGATCAGGGGCTGCATTACGTGCAGTATTCACAGCGTTTTGCAGAAACCGACGCAGGCCCGGTGAGCGATTACGTGTTGCGGGTGGGTGACTTTTCACTGCAGCGGGAATATCGGGAAAGCAAAAATGGCGTGTACCCTTCTTCTCTGTTGCAGATTAACGGCGTCGATAGCCCGGACACAATCGTTTTGAACGATGCACTTTTTCAGGAACAAGGTGGCGACGGTGAAATTTTTGTCTCTGGTGTAACCAGCGGACGAAAAGTCGGCGATGTCCTCGAAATAGAGGCAAATCGATACGATCGAACCCCGGAAGAGCAGCGCGCCGATCGGTCCACCCAATTGTTGTTGGCCAGTCGATCAGTCATCGCACGCGTTGCTACCGACGCAGAACTTAGGCGCTATGAACGTCTTCGACGCACCGTGCTGATTTTCGACAATCCCGAGACCCGCATTATGGGGGCAGGCAACAAGCAGGCGGTTCGATTGTTGGTGCGCGAATTTCAACCTGGGGATCTGTATCAGGTTGTTGCCTGTACCGATGTGGACGGGCAGAACGAAGACAGCATTCTTCGCGGCGTCCGCGTCGTGGAAGAATTTCTCAGCTACGATGTGCCGATCGACAATGTGGTGAAGGCAGCGTGCCGCCGAACAACCTACCGACAAAACACGGACGACGCACCGGTTGCGGTGGAAGTGGTCCACCTGCGGCGCCGATGAAGCGTGGTGCGTCGCAGACCGAGCTGATGCTTCTGGTCGTTCTGGCAGCAGTGTTTGTCCCCGCGTACGCGCAAAGCATCACCTCGCCTACGCTTGATGCCGTCAAAGATCGCGGCCGAGTCGTGTGCGGTGTGAACGATAATCAGCCCGGCTTCGCCAGCGCCAACAGCTTGGATGAATACTCAGGGCTTCACGTGGATTTGTGTCAGGCACTGGCTGCTGCAATTTTCAACGACCGCGAGAAAACGCAATATGTCAGCCCTGAGGAAAATTCGGTTGACGCCCTCACATCTGGGGAGATCGATGTACTCATCGGCACCGACGCCTGGCGCTTTGAAACGAACGTTACCGTTGGTAACTACGCCGGTATCCACTTCTTTGATGGCCAAGGATTTTTGGTGTGGAAACGCTCGCGAATCAGAACGGCACTTGAGCTGGACAACACATCGCTATGCGTAACGCGCGAATCCGATGGCGCGCAGCGCGCCAAAGCTTTTTTCGCAAGCAATCAAATGCGATACAAACCCGTATTCTTCGATGACGAACAGGCTGCCGTGGATGGGTACACAGACGGTGCTTGCTCGGGGATCAGTGCCAATCTATCGACCCTGGCCTCGCTTCGCGTCTTGCAAGCCGACCCCGATGCGCATCGCTTACTCGGAAGCGTTATCTCCAAAGAACCTTTAGGGCCCATGGTACGCCCCAACGATACAGGCTGGGAGAACGTGGTGCGTTGGTCGCTGAATTGTATGATCAACGCAGAAGAGCTTGGCATTACCCGCACCAATGTGAGCAGCCTTGCCCGCAGTCGCGCTGCCGACACCCCGACCGCGGACATACGCAGTACGCGCGAGCTGTTGGGACAATCGGCAGACCTGGGAGCAATGCTTGGCCTGGACAAGGCTTGGTGCGTGAACATTGTGCGAACCGTTGGCAACTACGAGGATGCCTACGCTTTTCATTCATCCTCGACCACACACGTGTTTTCAGACCGGGTTTCCAGTTCTAAACCGAATAGATCACGGTGTTGCCGTCTATTATCCCGAATGAGAAGTTTACACTTGCGAATGCGGTATAATTTGCATCATGGCGCTTTCGCTGCTTTTGTACATCTTTTCCTGCCACTCCGCTAGCCCATGGGTATTTAAACCGTGGGCGAGGACCAATGTCGTGGTACACACGTCGGTAGAACCAGAAGAGTTTTTCCAACTAGAATCAGGCATCAATTCTCAGGCATCAATTCTCTCATCCAAGACCC